>CAILDT010000001.1 GCA_903833025.1 uncultured Bacteroidota bacterium
ATAAGAAAATATTCTCTGTATATACTATCGGTATCTTCCCCGAATCGGTTAAAAATACGTGACCTACCATATTAGAATCGGTTGCATAAACGATTTCAAAATAATAAGTAAGGTAAATTAAAGAAGCAAATAGAATAACAATCAAAGAAAAATATATAAGGTACCTTTTAGCAAAATATATATAAGGCAATAAAACGTAGGTATTAAGGAAAAAGAAAACGATAATTAACAAGTAAATAATAAACTCTGCCCTATCGTGCATATTGTTTTTAATATCGGGCAGCACCATAAAATCGCCATAAGTAAAGGCATAAGGCAAAGCCAAAAAAGCCAAAATACCGATGATACGTATTAGGTAGAAAAGAAATTTATTATTGATACCGAGCAAATTCATTTTGTAAATGTAATAGGTATTAGTTAGTATCAAAAATTATTGAGATAATCTCTCAAAAAAAAGCGATGATGCATTTTTAATTCGTTTTTATGTATTTATGATATTCAGGAATAATATTTAAAACATAAACTGAAACACCATAAACCAATGTAATAACAAATGATTTTACAAGTATTGAAACTATTGCATTGCTCAAAGATGGAATAAATAAAGCTACTGAAAAGGAAAGTGCTATTACAAGTAAAATCTTTACACTTGATAAATTGTAAGGTTGCATTTTAAAGTTTTTTAGAATGATAAAATATTTTATCCCATTATATATTACGGAAGATATAGCAGTAGCTAATGCTGCCCCTGTGATGCCATAAAGAGGAATAAAAATAATATTTAAAGTAACTGCAATGATAAGCAGGAGAAATAATAAATAAGTTCCATAAATGTATTTTTCGGAAGAAAAAAGTATAGACGTATTTACTCCTGTAGCAACATTTAAAAAAGCACCTATGCAAGCAATTACTGCTACTGTAGCTCCTTGATGATATGGAACAGGAAGAAGAGACAATAAATCATTGATATTACAAGTAATACCAACTAATAATAAACCACCAATCAGCATTAAATATTTTACCGACTGGTAATATATTTGTTTAATGCTTTCGATGTCTTTATTCATCCACGCTTGTGCTATTTTGGTATTGGTTATTTTTTCAAGGGATGAAAGTGGAATTTCTATAACAAGCCCAATAAAAGTAGCCAACGTAAATATCCCAACATAATCAAGACTCATATATTTCCCTATCATTATCGAATCTAAATGCTTTAAACCAATGGAAGAAAAGTTAGCTAATGTTAATAATAAACCAAGAGTTAATAGTTTATTTACCCCTACTGATTTTAGCATTTGCGAATCAATTTTAAAGGACGGCTTATCGATTGAATAGATATAAATTACCATTGCAACAACTTGTACTAAATAAATAGAAACAAATAAATACATCAGTTGAGTTAAATCTATCCACTTGAAATAATAAAAAATAACAATTGCTATAAATAAAATGCGGGAAACAATACCTTCAAAAAAACTGATAATAGTAGTTTTGAAAAGAGATGAGCAATACGCATTAAGTGTCATATTAACTCCTATAATTATTGCGAATGGCAAAAGCAAATCAAAATATTGAGTAAATAAATACGACTGCTGTATATACTCAGCAATAATTAAATTTTTAAAAGCATAAATCAAAATTCCACATATAACAGCACCTATGAGTGGGAATAACAACATAAAACCAAAATAGCCGTGATGTTTTTTTTCTGCATTTCTGAAGTAAGGAAAGAATTTGGTGGTTACACTGCTTACTCCTAATGGTAAAATAGTGGCAATCAAACTTGCTGCTGCTATAAATATTTTTGTCAGTCCGAGTTCTTCTGGCTTTAATAAATTGGGTTGAATAAACAAAAGACTCACAAAACCAATCGCTACTCCTATATAGGTAATAACAGTGTTTCGTATTCCTTGTTTTTTTATTGTGCTCAAAACTATTTTAATTTAAGTCATTGATTTTTTAGTTGCCTTATGAAAAGGAAAACGCACTATAATATAGATATGATTCCAAAGTGTTTGAAAAAAACCGTAATGTTTCGCCATTATCCTAAAACGTTCCATCCAAGCCGATTGTTTGTTTTTATTCGACTTCCCGCCTTCCAGATATTTAGAGATATACATTTCCGTATTCACTACTTTTTTTGACTGTTTCAACACATTTATTACCCAATCAATATCAGCAGCTATTAGATATTCTAAATTATAATTCTCACATAGTAATCGCCTCGCAATAAACGATTGGTGAGAAACGCACATACCGTATTTCAAACTTCTCCAAGTAAGTTGTGCTGGTGGTTTCAAACGTCTGTCGCCAAGCACCTCTCCCGAATTATTTATAACCACCGTATTTCCATAATATACATCTGCATCATTGAAAGAAGTAAAAACATTGGTAATCGTATCCTTATCATATAATTCATCACCCGCATTCAAAAATAAAATATAATCTCCTGTCGCATCCTTCAAACCTTTGTTCATTGCATCGTAAAGCCCGCTATCTTTCCCCGATTGAATAAGTGCAATCTGTGATTGATAGCGTTCTGCAATTTCAAGAGTTCCGTCGTCCGACCCCCCGTCAATAATAATGTATTCTATGTTTAAATACGATTGAGAAACAACACTTTTAATAGTGTTTTCAATTAAATGCTTCGCATTATAAACTACAGTTACAATACTTATTTTTGGATTGAATTGCATTTAGTTTCTAAAAAAGATACCGTTACATTGCAATACTTTTCCTGTTGTATTATCGGTAAACGCAGGAACAATACTTGTGAGCTGAAAACCTCGTTGCGACATATAATCCAATATTTGAGGCAACAACCAATTTTGATTTTCGTACAAAGGAATCAACGAAATTTCTATTTCTATTCCTTTTGCTTTGTCAATCATTTTTTGCGCTCCTTTCAGCACTTCCTGCTCAAAGCCCTGAACATCTATTTTTAAAAAGATATTCTTAGTAGTTCCTATATATTTTTCACCTATTTCATCTAAAGGGAACACCTGCACTTTTTCTTTCCCTATAATTTTCGAATCGGGTGCGCCTTCAATATGTGAGTCCAACATATTAAGCAATGTGCTACTTACCGAATTTGCAGAAATATTAATTTCAATCTCCTCCTTTTTAGACCCAATAGCGCATCTTGGCGCAACTGTCCAATTACTATGTTTTTTACTTTCATTTTCTATAATTGTATGTACCACTGACAGTGGCTCAAACGAAACAATTTTATTAGAATAACCTGCATCCATTATGCCTAAAGCATATTGCCCTTTATTAGCTCCTATATCAAAAACCAAATCAATATTATAATGCTGTAAAAGTTTTATGCGGCGCAATTCCTCACTGGTAGCTGGGTTATATTTACGGATTAGTATTCCGAAATTCTGAAATGTCTTTTTTGTTATGCGTTCAAAACTATTCATAAAGTATGTCTAAAATTAATTTACAATATTAAGAATTTTTAACTTGCACCCACTCACAAGTCAACACCATTATTTTATTTACATTTGCCATCCAATGTCAGCAGAAAAAACAGTTAAAGGATTTATACTTTTTATTAAACAATGCTTAAACACCTTTGCATCGTTAATAAAAGTGATGATTAAATCAAAGGGAGGAAGCGCATTCCCTAAAGCTTCGTCAGATAGTTGTATTGTTTTGGGTAATGGACCATCCTTAAAAATGTCATTGGAAAAGCACCCTGATTTTTTTACAAAACACACATTAGTATGTGTAAACAGTTTTTCTATTACTGAAGAATATACACTGCTAAAACCAACCTATTATGTAATTCTCGACCCTGGTTTTTGGTTTGGCGAAAGCGATGTAGTTGTTAACACTATCGAAGGACTTAAAACAAAAACTACTTGGATGGTATATTTATTAGTGCCCCACGCAGCGAAACAATCACAAAAATTTAGAGAATTAGAAAAGCATAACTCCAATATTAAAATTACTTATTTCAATTATACTGTTTATAATGGATTTAAAGGATGGGGTAATTGGCTGTATGCTCAAAATCTGGCTATGCCTCAATCACAAAATGTTTTGGTTGCTTCTTTGTTTCTTTCTTTAAACATTGGTTTCAAAGAAATTTACCTATTCGGTGCCGACCACAGCTGGCACGAAAACCTTTTTGTGAATGATGAGAATGTACTTTGTTTTAAAGACACTCATTTTTACGATGGTAATGAAAAAGTAAGTTACCGCCCATTTTATAAAGGTATTCACCTAAAGGAAACATTTACTATGCAGGAAATATTAATTACGTTCAGCAAAATATTTTATGGCTATGAAATGATAAATGAATATGCTAAACATCGTAAAGCTAAAATTTACAATGCAAGTGAAATATCATTCGTTGATGCGTTTGAACGAATAAAAATTAAATAATATGAGAGCACTATTTTCAACTCCCACTACTTATTGGCTAAAATGGATTTTCACAAAGTGGAAACTTGCAATAAAATATAGCGGACAGCATTTACACCTTGAGTATATGGCGGAAGTAAAAAACTGCAAATTCAATAATTATAATACCGTTTATAAGTTCGCTCGCTTGCGGAATTCGGAGTTAGGTGATTATAGTTACGTGGCTCGTAATTCTCAAATTTATAATACTAAGGTAGGCAAGTTTACTTGTATTGGTCCTAATGTAAGTGCTGGTATGGGCGCGCATCCGTCGGAAGGATATGTATCAACACATCCATTGTTTTATTCTACTCTTGGGCAAGCGGGAGGTTTAGTTATTGTTGAGAATAATTTATTTGACGAGTTTCCTTATACCGAAATTGGCAATGATGTGTGGATAGGTAATAATGCAAATATTAAATATGGGATTAAGATTGGAGATGGTGCTATAATTGGCTCGGGAGCTATGGTTACAAAAGATGTAGAACCGTATAGTATTGTTGGCGGTGTTCCTGCAAAAATTATTAAATATCGTTTTACACAGGAACAAATTGAATTTCTGCTCAACTTCAAATGGTGGGATAAAGATTTGGAATGGCTAAAGAAGAATAAACAGGCATTTAAAAATATCGGAGAATTTGAAAAGCAGTTTACTAAATGATAAACTTAAATGGAATACTTAATCATTTGCGTTGTTGCATTTCTTGGTTCTGGGTTAACTTTATTCTCTGGTTTCGGTTTAGGAACACTACTCGTTCCTGTGTTCGGAATATTTTTCCCAATTGAAATTGCAATTTCACTAACCGCAATTGTTCACTTCTTAAATAACATTTTTAAACTTTTTCTTCTCGGTAAATTTCTTGATAAAAAAACAATACTAAATTTTGGCATTCCTTCAATAATAGCTGCTTTCTTTGGTGCTTATGTTCTTTTTCTCATTTCCGATTTACCTTCCCTTGCACAATATAATTTTCAAAGTAAAACATTTTCTGTAATGCCAGTTAAATTAATTATTGCTGTTTTGCTTATTACTTTTGCTCTATTTGAAATTATTCCACGATTTAAAAATTGGCAAGTAAAGGAAAAGCATTTAATTTTTGGTGGATTATTAAGCGGATTTTTTGGAGGCTTGTCAGGTAATCAAGGAGCGTTGAGAAGTGCTTTTCTAATAAGAGCTAATTTGTCCCCGCAAAGTTTTATTGCTACTGGGGTTGTTATTGCTTGCTTAACAGACATTGCAAGATTGTTTGTTTATTCAAAAACAAATTTTCATTTTGTAAATTCTACTAATATTTTTATTGTTGTTTCTGCTACCATTTCTGCTTTTGCAGGGGCTTTCATAGGAAACCGAATCCTGAAAAAAATCACTGTGAAAACAATTCAATACCTCGTTGCCACAATGCTTTTTGTTTTTGCTTTACTGCTAGGTTCAGGTATTATTTAAAACAAGTTGGTAGTTCGACAAACTCTCCTTATTTTTGACCCTCATTAAAAAATAAATAAATGTTGGATTTAAACGGAAAATCAATTTTAATTACTGGCGGAACAGGTTCGCTGGGGAAACAACTTACCAAAAATATTTTAGAGAAGTTTCCTCAAGTGAAACGCCTTGTTATTTATTCGCGCGACGAACAGAAGCAGTTCGAAATGGCTCAAGAATATTCTCAAGCTAAATATCCTGCAATTCGCTATTTTATTGGCGATGTACGCGATGGTGATAGATTGAAAAAAGCATTCAAGGATATTGAATTTGTTATTCATACTGCGGCTATGAAACACGTACCTATTGCGGAATACAATCCAATGGAATGTGTAAAGACAAATGTGTTGGGTGCCGAAAACGTGATTAACGCTGCGTTAGAAACTGATGTAAAAAACGTAGTTGCACTATCAACTGATAAAGCTGCTGCTCCGATAAATTTATATGGCGCTACTAAATTATGTTCGGATAAATTATTTGTTGCTGCTAACAACATAAAAGGTAAACACGATATTCGGTTTTCTGTTGTGCGCTATGGAAACGTAATGGGCTCAAATGGTTCGGTGATTCCTTTTTTTATCAAGAAAAGAAAAGAAGGTGTCCTGCCAATAACGGATGCTAATATGACTCGTTTTAATATTTCACTTCAAGAGGGCGTTGATTTGGTGCTTCACGCAATGGAAACTGCTTGGGGTGGCGAAATATTTGTTCCTAAAATCCCTTCGTATAAATTAACAGATGTTGCCACAGCTGTTGGTCCAAATTGCAAACAAGAAATTGTTGGAATTCGCCCAGGTGAAAAGGTGCACGAGGAAATGATTACTTCTTCCGATTCGTTTTCTACGTACGATTTAGGAAAGTATTATGCGATTTTACCACAAGTGCCTAATTTTAATTTGAACGATTATATAAAACATTTTAGTACCAAAGCGGTTACTCCCGGCTTTCAATATAACTCTGGCGAAAACAAAGATTTTATTGGCGTGGATGAAATTCGCCAATTGATTAAGGAAAATCTTGACCCTGATTTTAGCTGGTAACCTCTAATTGTTACAATTACTAAATCTTTACAAATCTAATTTCTGATAAATGAATATTCTTTCGGCAAAAAATATTGTGAAGCGGTATGCGAGTCATACTGCCTTAAATGATGTAACTGTTGAGATTCCAAAGCAGAGTATCTTTGGTTTGCTCGGTCCTAATGGTGCAGGAAAAACTTCACTAATCAGGATTGTAAACCAAATTACGGGTCCTGACAGTGGTGAATTGTTTTTTGAAGGAGAGAAATTAACTCAAAAACACGTAGAGCAAATTGGTTATTTGCCAGAAGAAAGGGGATTATATAAAAAAATGGCGGTAGGCGAACAAGCGTTATACCTTGCTCAATTAAAGGGTATGACCAAAGCTGATGCAAAGAAAAAATTGAAAGAATGGTTTCTGAAATTTGAGATTGACGGTTGGTGGAATAAAAAAGTAGAAGAGCTTAGTAAAGGGATGCAGCAGAAAGTTCAGTTTATTGTAACTGTGCTGCACGAGCCTAAGTTGTTGATTTTAGATGAGCCATTCTCTGGCTTCGACCCTATTAATGCTAATTTGATAAAGAATGAAATTCTGGAGTTGAAAAAGAAGGGTTCTACCATTTTATTTTCTACTCATAATATGGGTTCTGTCGAGGAACTTTGTGATAATATTGCGCTGATTCATAAGTCGAAAAATATTTTGGGGGGTAGTGTTAGGGAGATTCGGAAGCAATATAAAACCAATGTTTTTGAGTTGGAATTTACCGGCAATATGATGGGGTTTACCAACGCAATGTGGACTGGTGCCGAACTTTTGGAACATACCACCGATGGAGAACACAATAAAGCAAGAGTGAAATTATTAGGCAAAACTTCGAGTAATGATTTGCTTGCCGCAATTATTCCGGTGGCGCAAATTCAATCGTTTAAAGAAATTGTGCCGAGTATGAACGATATATTTATTAAAGTGGTCGGCGACGAAAACGCAATGGGTACACAAAGTAATTTTACGGAATAAAACACAAAGTATTTCGCACTCAG
>CAILDT010000002.1 GCA_903833025.1 uncultured Bacteroidota bacterium
AAACGTCTTGCTCGTATGTCGGCTTTAACTTATAAAGCAAAAGAAAGCAACATCACTATTTTGGAAGATTTTAACTTCGATGCTCCAAAAACAAAACAATACGCAGATTTAATGAACAACTTGAAACTTGCTGATAAAAAAACTTTATTGGTATTAGGTTCTGCAAATTCAAATGTTTTCTTATCATCAAGAAACTTGACAAATGCAAAGGTTGTTTGTGCTTCGGATTTGAATACGTATGATATTTTAAATGCAAATAATATCTTATTGGTAGAAAGTTCAGTTAAAGAAATAGAAACTATTTTAGGAAATTAAGAAAATGAGCATAATAATAAAACCAGTAATAACTGAAAAAATGACGGCGCAAGGCGATAAAGGTCGCTATGGATTTATTGTAGATAAAACTGCAAACAAAGTTCAGATAAAAAATGCTGTTCAGAAACTTTACAATGTTACTGTAGAATCAGTAAACACACAAAATTATTTGGGTAAAGTAAAAAACTCTCAATCAATTAACAAAGTAATGGCGATTGGTAGAGTGAAACAAAATAAAAAAGCAATTGTAACGTTGAAAGAAGGCGAAACAATTGATTTTTACGCGAGTATTTAATTTAACGAAAAACTATACACCGAGTAGTCGGTGTGATAATAAAATAAACTAAAATGGCATTAAAGAAATTAAGACCTTTAACACCCGGTCAGCGATTTAAATTGGTTAGCGATAACGCTGACATTACTTCCGATACACCTGAAAAGAGTTTGTTGGTTCCTGTAAAAAAATCAGGAGGACGTGACAACACAGGAAAGATGACAATGCGCTACATAGGCGGCGGGCACAAACAACAGTACCGTATCATTGATTTCAAAAGAGATAAAGCAGGAGTTCCTGCAACTGTTAAAACAATAGAGTATGACCCTAATCGTACTGCACGTATAGCTTTGTTGCATTATGCAGATGGCGAAAAGCGTTATATTGTTGCTCCGGCAGGACTAAAAGTGGGAGCAAAACTAATGTCGGGTAAAGATGCGATTCCAGAAACTGGCAATGCAATGTATTTATCAGATATTCCATTGGGAACTACTATTCACAATATAGAATTACGCCCAGGGCAGGGAGCTATTATGGCTCGTAGTGCTGGTTCATCAGCACAATTAAGTGCAAGAGATGGAAAATATGCGGTAGTTAAAATGCCTTCGGGAGAAACGAGAATGATTTTGGTTACTTGTATGGCAACAATAGGTTCGGTATCTAATGCTGACCATAACTTGGAAATCAGTGGAAAAGCTGGACGTACACGTTGGGCTGGTAGGAGACCAAGAACACGTCCGGTAGCAATGAACCCAGTTGACCACCCTATGGGAGGAGGAGAAGGAAGAGCATCGGGAGGACATCCACGCTCACGTAAAGGATTACCATCTAAAGGATATAAAACACGTTATCCGAAGAAAGCATCGAATAAATATATAATCGAAAGAAGAAAAAAATAAAAATATAAGCAATGGCACGTTCGTTAAAAAAAGGTCCTTTTATAGATTGGAAATTAGAAAAGAAGTTGATGGCTGTACAGACATCGGGTAAAAAAACGGTTATTAAAACTTGGTCGCGCAGGTCAATGATTTCTCCGGATTTCGTAGGTTTGACGGTGGCGGTGCATAATGGTAACAAGTTTATACCTGTGTATGTAACGGAGAATATGGTAGGTCATAAGTTTGGTGAGTTTGCGCCAACAAGAACGTTTAGAGGACACTCTGGAAACAGAGATAAAGCGTCATAGAAATTAATAAGACATTAGATTTTAGATAATAGATTATAGAAATAAAAAACAATGGGTGTTAGAAAAAAAAATACAGCGGAGGCACGCAAAGAGGCAAACAAAAGCAGATATTTTGCTGAATTGAGAAATTGCCCTACATCGCCACGAAAGATGAGATTGCTTGCTGACTTAATCAGAGGTAAGGATGTGGTTATGGCTTTGAATATTTTAAAGTTTAATCCAAAAGAAGCTTCGGGCAGATTGGAGAAATTGCTGACTTCGGCGATTACTAGCTTTGAGGCAAAAACAGGGGCTCGCTCTGAAGATAGCAATTTGATAGTGAAAGAGGTGTTTGTGGATAGTGGGTTTCAAATGAAACGATTGAGAACGGCTCCTCAAGGACGTGCTCATAGAGTAAGAAAACGGTCGAACCACGTAACGTTGGTAGTTGACAGTAAAAAAGTGGCTGTTGCAAGTAATAATCAAGAAGAAACTAAATAATAATAAAAAAATAATTAATGGGACAAAAAGCAAATCCAATAGGCTTACGTTTAGGAATCATAAAAGGATGGGATTCTAACTGGTACGGAGGGAAAGATTTCTCTGATAAATTAGTAGAAGACTTCAAAATCAGAACTTATTTGAAGGCACGATTGGCGAAAGCTAGTATTTCAAAAATTGTTATTGAAAGAACAGTTAAAATTATCACGGTTACTATTAATACTTCTCGACCAGGGATTATTATTGGAAAAGGTGGGCAAGAGGTGGATAAGATTAAAGAAGAGTTGAAAAAGATTACAAAAAAAGATATTCAAATTAATATATTTGAGATAAAACGACCTGAATTGGATGCGAGATTGGTGGCTGATAGTATTGCCCGCCAGATTGAAGGACGTATTTCGTTTAGAAGAGCAATGAAAATGACTGTTGCTTCGACAATGAGAATGGGAGCTGAAGGGATTAAGGTAAAATGTTCGGGGAGATTGGCAGGTGCGGAGATGGCACGTGTGGAAGGATATAAGGAAGGACGTACTCCATTGCATACGTTGCGTGCTGATATTGATTATGCTTTGGCAGAGGCGCATACTACGTATGGTAGAATAGGGGTGAAAGTATGGATTTGCAAGGGTGAGGTGTATGGTAAGCGTGATTTATCGCCAAATGTTGGAAATTCGATAAACGGACCTAAGGATGGTGGTAAACCAGGATTTGGTGGAAAAGGTGGCGACAGAGGTGGAGATAGGAAATTTGATAAACGCGGACCTGGTGGACCAAGAAGTGGTGGTGCTGGAAAAGGCGGAGAGAGAAGAGAGCCAAGAAAATAGAATTGATGTGCGGATGTATTGATTTGCAGATGTACCG
>CAILDT010000003.1 GCA_903833025.1 uncultured Bacteroidota bacterium
ATTTTACCTTTGCCGAATGATTACATTTCCAAACGCAAAAATAAACTTAGGTTTAAACATTATCGAGCGGCGCGATGATGGCTACCATAACATCCAATCCGTTTTTTATCCCGTTGCATTATATGATGCGTTGGAAGTGATAGAAAACAAAGAACCCACCAATCAACCGTTTTTACTAACTACTTCGGGCATAGCAATTCCGGGCGAAGCGAATGAAAATCTATGTTATTTTGCGTATCATTTAATTGCAAATGATTATGCGTTGCCAAATGTGAAAGTGCATTTACATAAACATATACCTATAGGAGCTGGGCTGGGCGGCGGTTCGGCAGATGCTGCTTTTTTTATTCGTTTGCTGAATGATAAATTTGAACTCGGTTTATCGTGGGGAGAAATGCACAACTACGCTCGTCAACTCGGTAGTGATTGTTCGTTTTTTATTACCAACAAACCTGCCTTTGCGGAACAAAAAGGCGATGCTTACGAAACACTAAAATTAGATTTGAGTGATTATTTTATCGCTATCATCTATCCCAACATTCATATTAATACAGCAAAAGCGTATAGTGGTGTAATCCCGAAAGCACCACTTCGCGATTTAGAAAATGATATTCTTAATTTACCTATTGAGCAGTGGAAAGAATTTATTAATAATGATTTTGAAGATGGAATATTTCCGCTATTCCCTGAAATCAAAAACATAAAAGATAAATTGTATTCGTTAGGTGCGGTTTATGCTTCAATGAGTGGCAGCGGTTCTTCGGTGTATGGAATATTTAAAAACAAAACAGATTTTGATAAACAATTTGAAAATTGTTTTGTTTGGGAAGGGAAATGAGTTATGAATTATGAGTTGTGAATTATGAGTGCTATTCCAAACTCATAACTCATAATTCATAACTCATAATTACCATTTGAATATATCCTTCATTGTAAGCGGTCTGTCTTTAGCTCTCCAACTAAAATCTTTTAATTTTAATTCCTTTACATCTATTTGTTTTAAAGGATAAAGAGTAGCATCAGGTTTATTAATAAAAACAATGTTGTTTATTTTATTATCTTTTAAATAAATATTTAAGTCGCTGCAATCGGCACGGTTCACAGCTTTCAACTTTTGTTTGTCTTTTGCATAATAAATTGTTTGCCCGTTTCCTTCCACGTGAACGAGGTATAAATTATTATCTTTAAAATAACCTTGCATCGTTTTTCCTCTAATTTGATTAAAACGTAAACTATCTTCCTGCGAAACAATAAAACTATTGCCTTTCAAATCCATTGATTTTATTGATTTACTTCCAATCAATAGTTTAATGCTATCTGCCGTCAGCTGGTTTTCTTGCGACCAAAGCGTAGGCATACCAAACAGTCGCATTGTAGAGTCAGATAAATTATAATACAACGAATCGCATTTCCCCTGCAAATCTTTTTTGAAAAACTTTACTTTATGATAAGCAAATAAGCTTTGGTTGTTAGTTGCTGATTGTTGGTTATTGGTTAATTGTTTCTCGCTCTTTATTTCTTTTTTCTGCAAACTATCTTTCTTCCCAATCGCTTTTAATGTATCTGCGTGAACATACAATGTATCCTTTTCATATTTCTGCGTAAGCAGCGCATTGCCCGTAACTACTGACACATTGGTAAACTCATAATGAATAGCGTAATCTCCTTTAATATCCATTTTGTGCGCCGTATCAATTACCACCACATTTTTAATTGCTCTGCCAATTCCTTTCTTTCTGTTGTAATATAAACTATCACCAAACATTTTTTGCTCCTTAGTAAGTATGTAAGAGTTTTTACTGAATCGCGATAAATCCTTCTTCGTGTCGTACCAGCCATCTTCACAATAAATTAAATTCTCCTTACTCTTTATAGTTGTTGGTCCGAGGAAATAAGTGATTTTAGAAGTGGTGTTGTATTTCATTGTGTCGCTGTTAATAACAAACTGCGGATTAGTTAGCACGACATTCTTTTTAAAATTCAAATCATTATTCTTTGCATAATAATATCCGTTATCACTGGTAAGCACATTTTCCTTATTCACTATTTTCGCCGGAGTAGTATAATAACCAACACTTGTGCCCATATCATAATTTAAAATATCAGTAGTAAGGTGCATATCTCCCTTGTCAACTATTACATTTTTAGATATAACAGCTTTCTTCGTATTCCCATCATAGCTTAATAAATCGCCATACATATTTATACTGTCATTTTGTTTTATATGAATATGCCCAAACGCATCCAACGAATTATTTTCGTAAAAGTATGCGCTATCGCAAAACATTAATGTGTTTTCTTGTTTAAACTGAACATCACCAATAAGCCGCTTAGCACCGTTTCCGAGATGCTTATCAAACTTTAGCGAACCAGCGTGTACTATCTCTACTTTCTTTCCTTTTATTTTAGTATCGCTTTGAGAATAGGATAGGAGGGGAGTAATTAATGCAAAGAGAACAAGAAATAAAAACGATTTTACCTTTGTATAAATCAACTTTTTATTACTTGTCCTCTTCATTTTTATTGGTATAAAAAATTTGCCAAAGGCAACAACTATACCAATTCCTTTTTACGAATTAATGTTTGTGTCCTATCCGGACCAACAGAAACAATAGATATAGGCACACCCGTTGCTTTTTCAATAAAGGAAATATATTCGTTTAATGCTTCCGGCATTTGGTCTGGATTATTCAAACCAGTTAAATCTTTGTTCCATCCTTTCAACACCACATACACAGGAGATAGCAATTCGGGAGAATAATCATAAGGCAAATAATCTATTTGTTTGCCCTGATAATTATAGTGGGTACATACTTTTATTGTTTCAAATCCGCTAAGTATATCTGCTTTCATCATCATTAATTCAGTTACACCATTTATCATCACTGCGTAATTAAGTGCTGGTAAATCAAGCCAACCTGTTCTTCTCGGTCTGCCTGTGGTGGAACCAAATTCATTTCCTGTCTTGCGTATTTGCTCGCCTACTTCATCTTCCAGTTCCGTTGGGAATGGTCCGCTACCAACACGCGTACAGTATGCTTTGAAAATACCTATTACATTTCCTATTTTGTTCGGGGCTATTCCTAATCCTGTACAAGCTCCTGCACATATGGTATTTGATGATGTTACAAAAGGGTACGAACCAAAATCAATATCTAATAACGACCCTTGTGCACCTTCTGCTAATATAGCTTTATTGTTTTTTAATGCTTCATTTATATAATGCTCGCTCTCCACTCTGACTAATCCTTTTAATACTTCAATTCCTTCAAACCAAGCAGGTTCAAGCTCCGTAAGGTTATATTGATAGTTGTGAAATGCCAGAAGTTGTTTGTGTTTTTCTACTAACGCTAAATACTTTTCCTTGAAATTCGGACTATCAATATCTCCCACTCGCAACCCGTTACGCCCTGTTTTGTCCATATACGTTGGTCCTATGCCTTTTAATGTAGAGCCAATTTTCTCTTTTCCTTTTGATGTTTCAGATGCTGCATCAAGCAAACGATGAGTGGGCAAAATCAAATGAGCACGCTTCGAAAGCACCAATTTCGCTTTCACATCTACACCTAATTGAACAAGCGCGTCTATTTCTTTTTTAAATATTACTGGGTCTATCACCACGCCGTTTCCTACTATGTTTATTGCCGTTGGATGAAATATCCCTGACGGTATTGTGTGCAACACGTGTTTTATTCCGTTAAATTCTAAAGTATGCCCAGCATTTGGTCCTCCTTGAAAACGCCCTATTATATCATATTTCGGAGTTAATACATCTACTATCTTCCCTTTTCCTTCGTCTCCCCATTGAAGACCTAACAATACATCTACTTTCATTTATTCACAAATTATTTTTGTATTCGAACGCCGAATACTTACTATTATTACTAGTTAAAATTTTATTGGATTATTTATTCAAAAGGGCAATAGCTTGCTCCATCGTGTCGCAAACATTAAATATACTATCGAGTTTTGTGATGATAAGCAACTCTCTGTTTTTGTCGTTTATATTGCAGATAGCCACATCTCCGCCTGCTTTGCGTGCTTTGGTTAATATGTTTATTAATACATTGAGCCCGCTACTGTTTATATATTTCAACTCTTGCAGATTAAGAAGTATCTTTATTTTGCCTTTCTCAATGTTCTCTGCAACATCATCCACCATTGTTTTTGGTTGTTCTCTATCTATCAGTTCGCCGAAAAGTTGAAATATTTTTATATTTCCGTCTGTGTTTGTTTTGTATTGAAATATCATAGTGTTTAGTTTTAGTTATTGTTATTTTTTATGTTCACATTTTCCGTCTTTTGCAAGTCCGTTACACTTTCCGAATAGATTTAATGAGTGATAATCTATTTCAAACCCTAATATTTCTGACGCTGTTTTTTGTATTTGTTGTATTCTTGGGTCGCAAAATTCAAATACTTTTTCGCAATCCTGACAAATTAAATGGTCGTGTTGCTTAAATTCATAAGCCCTTTCAAACTGTGCCAAGTTTTTTCCAAACTGATGTTTGGTTACTAAATTACTATCCAACAATAATTCAATTGTATTATACAAAGTTGCTCTGCTCACTCTATACTTTTTATTTTTCATCTGCACATACAACGACTCTATGTCGAAGTGCCCTCCCTGCGTATATATTTCGTTTAGTATTGCAAATCGTTCCGGTGTTTTTCGGTGACTATGTTTTGCTAAGTACTGCGAAAACAACTGTTTTACTGTTTCTTTTGTATCGGTTCCCGTCATTTCGTTTTCTTTTGAAAGCATAAAAGTAATAAAATTATCCGTTCACTTTTTTTAAGTTAATGATAACTACCATTTCTCCTTATTTTATGCTCCTTTTATTAATCTGCAATAATTATTTTTTGCGAAGCAATAAGTTTTTTATCCTCTGTAATTATCTTTACAAAATACATTCCTTCTTTTAAACTCCCTCTCTCTATGGTTGTTTGTTTACCTGTAAATTCAATGCTTCTCACTTTTCTACCCAAAATATCTGTTATCGTTAATGTTGCATTTTTTACTTCTTCATTTAGCAAAATTGTTGCTTCTGTTTTAAATGGGTTTGGATAAATATTCACTTCATTATTCTTTACGTATTTAGCAATACCGAAAGTAAAAGGAGCGCGATAGTAATTATAAGTTGAGTCAGAATTTAACCAAACATTAGTAATATCCCAACTTTGATTTAC
>CAILDT010000004.1 GCA_903833025.1 uncultured Bacteroidota bacterium
TAAAGCACAAGAGCCAACTAAAGCTCCAACTACACAAGTTCAAAAACAAGACACAACAACTGGATTTGGCCTTGGAAAATCTTCTCAAGAGCACACTGCTAGAACAATGGCAAGATTAAATGCTACAAAAGATTTAATGCAAAAATTAGGAAAGACAGAACTAAGCGCAGGCATAGAAATATTAGATTCAAAAACATTTCAAACAAAAAATGGTTACGAAGTTGAAATGAAAGTTAAGATATCGCAATAAAAAATACTAAATAATGAAACTTAAAGACTTACTTAAAGAAGCTATCGGAGAAATCTCTTACAAAAAAGCCGGTTTACAACATCCAAACAAAGCGGACTTAAATCACGATAAAGAAATCTCTTCTTACGAAAAGAAAAGAGGCCAAGCAATTGAGAAGAATTTAGAAGAATACAATCCACAAGACGATGAAAATAATATTCGTTTTGGTATGGAAGTAAGACCATTACAAACAATGCCTTCACCAGATAACGGAGAAATCGAGGCAATGAATAGCGATATGTGCTGCAAAGAATGCGGAGCTCCAATGATGTACGAAGACAGAATGTGCGAAGAGTGCGGATGTATGCAAGACGCAGAACCTCATCAAACTGAACCTGATCACGAAGTATTCATGGCAAAAGCCAGTTTACAATCAATAGTAAGCAACGCAAGTGAATTAATGAGTAAATTGGGTGACGAAGAGATTGATATTCCAGCTTGGGTTCAAGATCACATTACTAACGCTGCTAATTATATAAATCAAGCAAACGAAGGATACTACGAATACGAAAGTGGAGAAGGAAACGAAACTCCTGACGAAGACGCATTATATGAAGCAAAAGGAGTTGATAAACTTGGTTATACTTCTCCAGCGGCAACAACTGGGCCTTTTAGAGGCGCACAAATGCCAATGCAATTGAGCGGTAATTTGGAAGAAAAACAAAAACCTTCTGCTGGTTTAAATAAAAAACAAAAATCAGCCATTGTTAAAAAAGCTGAGGCTGGTAAAGATATTGGTAAAAAAGGAAGCGGTTTTGCTGCAGTTGAAAAATCAGCAAAAGCTAGTGGAGCAACTAATCCTAAAGCGGTAGCCGCAGCAGCAATGTGGAAAGGCGCAGCAAAACGTGCACATAAATAATTATAGATATGAACTTAGACAAATTAAAAGGTCATATTCCTGATAGCGTTATTGCTCAAATCCCAGGAATTCAAGACAAATTCGAAATCAATACTCCATTAAGATTGGCTCATTTTTTGGCCCAATGCGGTCATGAATCTGGTGGTTTTAAATTAGTGCAAGAGAATTTAAACTATGGAGCTAAAGGATTAGTAGGTATTTTTAAGAAGTACTTCCCAGACGAAGCAAAAGCAGCATTATACGAAAGAAAACCAGAAAAGATAGCTAACTTAGTTTATGCTAGCAGAATGGGTAACGGCGCTGAATCAACTGGAGACGGTTGGAAATTTCATGGTCGTGGATTCATTCAATTAACTGGCCATGATAACTACAAAGCATTCTCTGCTGAAATAAATGAAGACTGCGTAGCTAATCCTGA
>CAILDT010000005.1 GCA_903833025.1 uncultured Bacteroidota bacterium
TAATTACAAAAGATGGCAAGATACATAGGTCCGAAATCAAGAATAGCAAGAAAGTTTAAAGAACCAATATTTGGTTTTGATAAAGTATTGGAGAAAAAGAATTACCCTCCGGGAATGCACGGTTTATCCAAAAAACGTTCGAAACAATCTGAATATTCTGTTCAGTTGCAGGAAAAACAAAAAGCTAAATATACGTATGGTATTTTAGAGCGTCAGTTCGAGAAAATTTATCATATGGCACAACGTGCACACGGTGTTACAGGTGAGGTGTTGTTACAATTAATCGAATCGCGTGTTGATAATGTAGTTTACCGTATGGGTATTGCTCCAACTCGCAGTGGTGCTCGTCAGTTGGTTAGTCATTGTCATATTACTGTAAACGATAAAGTGGTAAACATACCTTCTTATATATTAAAACCAGGTGATGTGGTTGCTGTTCGTGAGCGTTCAAAAACAATGGAAGTGATAACTGATTCGGTATCAAGAGCGGCTAATGTATATCCTTGGATGAATTTTGATAAAACATCTATGACAGGTCAGTTTATTTCAATCCCTGAAAGATCTCAAATCCCTGAAAATATAAAAGAACAACTTATTGTCGAACTTTACTCTAAATAGTAATTAGCCAAAAGGAATTGTAAAAGTAAAAAAAGAAAAACAATTATTAACTAAATCAATAAATAAAAAATGGCAATATTAGCTTTTCAAAAACCGGATAAAGTAATAATGGTTAACTCAAACGATACGGAAGGACAGTTTGAATTTCGCCCATTAGAACCCGGATATGGTATTACAGTAGGTAACGCATTAAGAAGAATTTTGTTGTCGTCGCTCGAAGGATATGCGATAACAACTATTAGATTAGAAGGTGTTAGTCACGAATTTTCGACTATTAAAGGAGTAACTGAAGATGTAACGGAAATTATTTTGAATTTGAAACAAATTCGTTTCAAAAAACAAATTGATGGCGGTATTGATTATGAAAAGGTAACTGTTTCAGTTTCTGGAAAAACGCAATTAACTGCTGGTGATATTGGTAAATTTACAAATGGGTATCAAGTTTTGAACTCTGATTTGGTTATTTGCAATATGGAATCGAGTGTGAAGTTGAAAATGGAAATAACGATTGACAAAGGAAGAGGTTACGTTCCGGCTGAAGAAAATAAACCTTCTCACGCACAACAAGGTGTTATTCCGATAGATTCTATTTATACTCCAATTAAAAATGTTCAATACAGCATTGAAAATTTCCGTGTGGAGCAAAAAACGGATTATGAGAAATTGATTATGAACATTGTTACAGATGGTTCTATACATCCGAAAGATGCTTTGAAAGAAGCAGCTAAGATTTTGATTCACCACTTTATGTTGTTTTCTGACGAGCGTATTACCTTGGACACAGAAGAAAAAATGGCAACAGAAGAGTTTGACGAAACATCGTTACATATGCGCCAGTTATTAAAAACTAAGTTGATTGATATGGATTTATCAGTTCGTGCTTTAAATTGTTTGAAAGCTGCGGATGTAGAAACATTGGCTCAATTAGTTTCTTTTGGAAAACACGATTTATTAAAGTTCCGCAACTTTGGTAAAAAATCATTAACAGAATTAGAAGACTTAGTAAGTAACAAAGGATTGACTTTTGGAATGAACTTAGCAAAGTATAAATTAGATAGAGAGTAAAAAAAATGAGACACGGAGATAAATTAAATAACTTAGGCAGAAAAACTGCTCATCGTAAGGCGATGTTGGCTAATATGGCTAGTTCGTTGATTATGCACAAACGCATCAACACTACTGTTGCGAAAGCGAAAGCGTTGAGAATATATGTGGAACCACTTTTGACAAAATCAAAAACAGATTCTACACATTCGCGCAGAACAGTGTTTGCTTATTTACAAAATAAGGAAGCTGTTGATATGTTGTTCAAAGAAGTATCAACGAAGATAGCTGACCGTCCGGGTGGTTACACAAGGATTTTGAAAACACGTGCTCGTTTGGGAGATAATGCTGAAATGTGTTTTATAGAGTTGGTAGATTACAACGAAAATATGATTGGCGGAAAAACTCCTGCTAAAGCTAAATCGGCGAGACGTGGTGGAAAAAAGAAATCAACAACTTTGGACGCTACAACAGTTGAACCTATTGATGAAACAAAAAGCGATACTGAAAAAGGTGAATAAATTGTTGAACTAAAATTATCATTCTTTGAAAAGGATAAAGTATTTTTGCTTTATCCTTTTTTTTTGGCGAGATTTGAGATTTTTACAATTGTTAACAACTTAATCTTGCATATCTAATAAGTATTTCTAAATTTGTACCCTAACAAATAAAAATACTGATGATTTTATCGTTCTTTATTCTTGTTTTCTTCCCTTTACTGGTGATTGTAATTATTAAATTGCAATACGCAATACGCAATACGCAATACGCAATACGCAATACGCAATACGCAATACGCAATACGCAATACGCAATACGCAATACGCAATACGCAATACGCAATACGCAATACGCA
>CAILDT010000006.1 GCA_903833025.1 uncultured Bacteroidota bacterium
CTTGCTCTGTCGTAAGTAATTGGAACCACCCTTTGTAACACCAACTTTTTTGTTCATGTCGCAAATGAAAGGGCTCAATTTATTATTACTAAATAAGGCATCGCCATCGGTCAAGTTATGTGTATCCATATACTGTCTAATTTGTTTTGATAGTCCAGAGCTCACCTTCTCGTTAATGGCGCCATATCGTTTTTCAGTTTTATAGGATTGGATGACAACGGTGCACAACTGTTTCTTAATGGTTGGAACGATGATGTAGTTCTGTTTAGTGGATTTATTAACATCATTGATGCTATCAATAATTTGAATCCCCCCGTAATTATCACGGCAAGTGACCTCATTATATAATGAAGCAATCAGATATTCTTTTGACCCAGCTTTAAACAATTGTTTGATTTTACCCATGTATTCCGAGTAAGGCATAACAGCAAATTCAGGGTCGCTCTGACGGGCTTCTGTTTGCTGATTAGATTCCGTCGAGTATTCCTGCATCAGTATCACATATTTCTGCTTAAGTGCTTCACTGACAGGAATATTCAGGATGGTTATTAATTTAACAATACATTGGGCGAATGATTTTTTGCTGTTTAAAGCGTACGGTTCTCCGTTCTTCTTGGTTCCATTTTTTATTTTATCTTCGATAGCATTAAATTGTAGTAAACACTTTGTGAGTGTATCACAACCTGTGATGCTAAACAATGTCTTCGTGGTGGAGAGATACCCCTTGTCCATTTTACCATCGGCTACAAGCTGCTTAACTCTTTCTAAAACAGAAGGGAGGTCATATTTTACTTCTTCTGGTTTCGGTGCTGGGGGGGCTTTGGCTCCTTTCTTTCCTCGACCAGCAGATCGTGCTGGAGCAACGGTAGCGGCACACTCATTACACGGGGGAGCAGCGGCAGGTGTGGCTGGTGCAGCGGCATATCTTTCTCGCAATTCCTTAAGCTCTGCCCGATCATCTTTCTTCTTCTGTGTAATTTTAGCCTTATTAAGGTCATAGAATTTCTTCTGGCGGTCTCTATTCTGAGACATGATCCGCTCATATGCGTCTTGTATGTTTGTCATTATTCTTCTAATGTTAGTATATAACATTATAAGAGATTATTTTTCTATATTAGTTTTAAAAAACACTTTCGCCTAAATCATTTTCGTCTTCCCTAAACATTTCAAAAAAATCTTCTAAATCATCATTCACCCTTTTTTTGTGTAGTTCACGGTATTTGCGTTGGTGTTCCCTATTTTTATCTCGGTTGGCTTCACGGTATTCCTTTTTTTTTCCACGATTGGCTAAATCGTATTCCTTAATTTGTTGAATGCGTTGGTCTCGGTTGTCTTGATACCATTCCTTTGGGGTTCGACCTACTATGATTTTATTAACGCAATTGGTTGTCTCAATCCAAAAACGCTCTCTAATATGTAATTCGTCTTTTGAATTACAACTGACCAATTCTAATAATACAATATCACAGTTATCAACACCGTATTTATCAAACAATTCATACGAGGTTATTTTTCCACCACTGCCATTCTTATGTCTAAAATATTGAATCCTATGTTGTTGCATTCGTTGGCATAACAATTTGCGGGCGGTTGACCCGATGTATGCTTCATCTTCGCCCGATTTCGGCACAATTTTATAAACTTTCCCATTATTGTAGTTGACGACCATTATTACTGTTTATTACTGTTTATTCTTTATATGGTTATTTTAAATTACTTTTCTCCTAAATTTGAAAAAAATTATACGGGGGCGTTTTTGAGAAAAAATTATACGGGGGGCTTGTTTGCGGTTCCAATTTTGCTTTTTGCGTCAGGTGACGGAAAATAGTAACGGTTCTGAAAAAAAAATCCAAAAAAAAAAATCAATA
>CAILDT010000007.1 GCA_903833025.1 uncultured Bacteroidota bacterium
GATCTCCACGCTGGTGCACCTGATACTATGAGTCCTAAAGAAAAAGACGAGATGATGAAAGATGTACAGGGTGGATTACCTAAACCAAAACCAGTAA
The DNA here is from genome assembly GCA_903833025.1 of uncultured Bacteroidota bacterium. Lineage (GTDB taxonomy): Bacteria > Bacteroidota > Bacteroidia > 2-12-FULL-35-15 > 2-12-FULL-35-15 > 2-12-FULL-35-15. The sequence goes on from CAILDT010000007.1 coordinate 98, forward strand.
AACCGCCAATTAAAAAGAAATAATCTATAAATAGAACGTCTGCAGAAAGCTACGGCAACCCTGCAATTGTTCTTGGTTAAGCCTATGGGAAACACCAAATGTTAGAAAACGATACAAGTCTCCAATCTAGTCCTCAGCTAGTTCTTGTGGAACAACCAGGGGTTGTCGTAGCCCTGTCGACCAAACAGGTAATGTCCCTGTTCAAAAAATCCGAACAATCTGGTATACCTTTTGATACTTTGAAAGAAGTTTATCAAAGAGGGTATGCAGAAAATTTATCCGAACAAATTGCTTACAATAGAGTTAACTCATTTATTGCGGGTGGTGCAGCAATGGAATTAGATGAAGATTTAGCAGAAAAGCGTGGCTTATGGGATAATATCCACGCTAAACGAAATAGAATTAAACACGGATCCGGCGAACATATGCGCAAGCCAGGATCAAAAGGCGCACCAACTGCATCAGCCTTGAAAAATTCACAGAATGAAACTGCTGATCTAAATATCAAAAGTGCAGACGAAAGAAAAAAAGACAAGCAGCGTGATATGGCTGCAATGATTAAATTTGCTTCAACTGCTCGTAGAAAAATTGGCGAACAATATACTGGAGCTGAAAAAGCTTCGAAAAATGTTGACGAGCCTTCTAATCGTTTTGTTGGCACTGATGCATTAACGAATAATTATAGAAATTCAACACCTGGACAAACTCTTGCAACAATTAAGAAAGTTGTTAAAGAGCATTGCGGTTGTAAGAAAGAAGTTACAGAAGGCGAAGTTATTAAAACTAAATTCGCAACAAAAAATATGCAAAAACGTGGAATTGAAGGTCCTCGCGATATTGATTCTCATGACGTCGAACGAGCTTGGGCGACAAAACACCTCGCGCCAATTAAAGCTAAAATAGCTTACCATAACCATGACGCTAGAATTATTCATAAAGGTAATCATGTTGACGTTCCTGGAGGCGCTGGGTCTGCATTTTATCATGATACGAACGTAGGTAAAGCAAAAAGAGGGAAACGTAAACCTTCTTCAGGTAACGTTATTTCTATTAAACGTAAAGATAAATAGAAATAGTAGCTAAAATATAGGAGATTAATATGATTGAGTTTATTCTTATTGCTTCAGGTGTTGTGCTTGCTGGATTAATTGTATATAGAATTTTCTTTGTGCATGAAACTGTAGCACAGGTAGAGTCAGATATTATGACTGGTCTCAAGGGCGCAGAAGCAAAAGTTGAAGAAGTCGAAAAGAAAGTTGTTGAAGTAGTAGAAGAAGTTAAAGTCGCGACAAAAAAACTAAAAGCTAAAACAAAAGCTATTGAAGAAGCTTCTGAAGCAAAAGTTAAAAAAATTGAAGCCGCATTAAAGAAAGCTAAAAGTAATGGATAATCTTCTCCAGAGAAATACTTTACTACTGTAAAAGCAAGAGTGAGTGCAGTTATATTGAGGCACGAGAGCAATTTGCAAGACGGGTATTGGAATCAACAGATTATTACAACGGCCATATACAAGTACGTGTGCATGGCTCACACATCAAA
>CAILDT010000008.1 GCA_903833025.1 uncultured Bacteroidota bacterium
CAACAACAATTTGCATTGCTAATAACAATACGCTCCAAAAAATAGTAAAGTATTTACTTCTACTGAAACCAAAACCAGCAACCCATCCTAATGAAAAAAGAAATGTAAAAATGATAAACTGAACAGAGAAATAAAATGCGTCAAACTCCCCAACAGATATAATGCCAACCCATTTGTAAAGCAGATAATAAAATAAAAATAAGATAGCGGCAGTAGTTATAAATCGAAAACGCCAGGCGTAAAACACTGTTGTAATAACTATCCCCACCATAAAGTAACACCCTTGTTTTATCCAATCATTTTCAAGGATAGTATAAAACCGATTCAAATCCCACAGTAAATAGAAAAAGAAAAGCACGGTTGGCAACACCAATAAAATTAATTGTGCCAATACTTTTTTCCAACTATGAACTCTTCCTATTTTCATTTCGTTTTTTTTGAGGAGCGCAAAGATAAGAGAATTAGAGAATTTTATCTCCAAATTAATCTATATTTGCACTCTAAATAAATAATAAAACACTCTTTATGAAAAAACTTTTACTCTCCACTATCTTATCAGCAACATTTGCATTTCAGTTATCTTCTCAATCAAAAATTGTGTTGCCTGTAGAAACATATAATCAGTTAAAAGTAAGTGGGCAATTGAATGCCAATGTGCAGTACATCCCTGTTAATGCTACTTCTGGCACTTCGGTTTCCACCAAAGTATCACCTCAACAACTAAACGATATTCATAATAAAAACGTACTTGGTGGCGGAAGCGTTAGTTGTAGTTGCCTTCAAACTATTGATAGCACTTTTAGTGTAGCACCTTTTACCGATGGCACACCACCTGATTATCGCAGCGACGATGGCTCAACTGCGGCAATAGGATTTCCTTTCGATTTTTGTTTGTACGGCACTCTTTATACCAGTTTTTATATTAACAATAATGGAAACATTAGTTTTGGAGCTGCTCATGGCGGATATACCGCTACAGGTTTTCCGGATGCTACATTTACTATGGTTGCGCCTTTTTGGGCTGATGTAAATACCGGCGTAGCAGGTAGCGGTTTGGTATATTATAAAGTAACACCTACTTACGCAGTTATTCAATGGAATAACGTTGCTCATTATTCGGGCGACAACACACAGTTGAACACTTTTCAGGTAATTATTTCGGATGGCACGGACCCTATTTTACCTTCCGGAGATAACGTAGCTTTTTGTTATGGCAATATGAAATGGACTGCAGGAGCTACGGGTGGTTTTGGAGGAACACCTGCTACAGTAGGTGTTAACAGTGGTGATGGTGTAAACTTTGAGCAAATTGGCAGGTACGACCAGCCCGGAACTGCGTATGATGGTCCGTTTGGAAATAATGACGGTGTGGGCTCGCTTACCAACCAATCTTTTTATTCCAACCCTTGCTCTGGCACTAATATGGCTCCTATTGCTGATGGATTAAATGGTTGCGACTCTATCCGAATTTGTCATTTAGGTGATACTGTTTTTGTGAAAGCATTATTCCTCGCCCCAGAACCTGGACAAAACACTACTGTTTCAGTAAACTTTAACGGCACTCCTAATTGTTCTGTAGTAAGTAATTCTTCCGGCAATTCAGCGTATGCTGTGGTTCGTGTTATTGCTTCGGCAGCCAACTACGGATTACATTCCATCACTTTTATTGCCACTGATAATGGTTTGCCTACGGGGACTACTATTATTAATGCAAACATTTATGTGGATACAGTTGGAGCACCTGCCTTAAATCCTGTGATGACAGGGCAGCTTCAGTTTTGCTCTGGTGGCACTACTCCTTTATCTGTAACTCCAACAACTTACGATAGTTACTTATGGAATACCGGCTCTGCACTTACTACTATTACTGCCGATACCACTCAAATTTATTTTGTTACTGCCAAATTAAATGGTTGCAATAAATCAGCAGGTGCATTGATAACACAGCGTAACAACCCAACACCAATGATTCTTGGCTTTCCATATACTTGCCACAGCAGCGCATTTACCACCACTTTATATTCCGATTCGCTTATTTACAGTGGTTACCATTGGTCAACAAGCAGTACCAATGACTCTGTAATTGTTGGCAACGGCACTTACACACTCACCGTTACTGATAGTTATGGTTGTAAAGATTCAACCACAATGGCAGTTACCTCCAATGCGGTACAAGTTACTACCACTGTTGCCGGTTTTTCCATTATAGCTAACATACAAGGTGTAACTTACCAATGGCTCGATTGTAACAATGCCAATGCGCCTATAACAGGTGCTACCAGTCAAACATATACACCACCAGTAAATGGTGTTTATTCAGTTGTAGTATCCAATGGGTTTTGTGATGATACTTCGGCTTGTGTGGTATTTAATTCGGCAGGTATTAATACATTTAATAATAACAATTCGTTTAGCATTTATCCAAATCCGTTTACATCTGAAACCACTATTTCTTTTGATATGGAACAACGGAACACTACCATAAAAATAATGGATGTGTTGGGGCGAATGGTGATTGGTAAACAGTTAACTGTTAATGGAAAAAGTATAGTACTTGATATGAGCGATGTTGCAAAAGGTATTTATTTTGCACAGATAACTATGGAAAACAAACAAGTTTTCAATAAAAAATTAGTGGTGGAATAATAAAATCCTGCTCTTAAATACTGAGCGAGATTTTAAATTTAAAGGTTCCACCTTTTTGAAAGGTGGAACCTTTTTTGGCAGGCATTACCCATAATGCTGTTCATTGCCCTTTCAAACGAGTTTTTCCCAAGATTACTTCCTGTGTTTGCCATTGTTTTGTTTTTTTTAATTATTAATGTTATTATTTTAGTTCTTATTAATTACGCTTTAATATATATAGCAATTGTGTTCGATATTGAGGTTTTGAAGTTCAACTTTTGTAACAATGCGTGTTATTACTCAAAACCAATAATCATATTGACCTACAAC
>CAILDT010000009.1 GCA_903833025.1 uncultured Bacteroidota bacterium
AAATTACAAAAAATACATAAAAATATCCACATAATACGTTATCCGCAATTTTATCTGTCCATTGTGATTCCTTATTCATTTCTACTATAGTATATATTTTTATAATACTACTATAGTAGAAATGGCTCGTAAATCAAAACGTTCTGGATCCCGGAGAATAGCCCGTAAAAAACATCAAAGTCGGAGACATCGTGGCGGTGACATGTTGCGCGGTGCGCCTATAAATTATGCTCTTGCCGGTAATTATGCCTCTAAAATGTCTCTTGGGCAGGGCGAGGATTATTTTAAATACCATACGGGACAGCATGGCGGACAGAATGGAGGAGAAGCACCATATAGTTCAATTGGAGAAGCAATGTTGCCGTCACAAATGGAGAGTTCTGCACGGACAGCTTCTCTTAATCAGGCTTTTAATGAAATTAAAGGAATGAGTGATTTTTCAGGCGGCAAACGCAAACATAGATGCAGTCACAGACATGGTCGTAAATGCAGTCATAAGAGAAATCATAGACGAAGTCATAAACGCAGTATGCGAAAGCATAAAGGAGGAGTGTTCCTAGGAGCCCCCGTTAATACTCCTGGAATGTATCTTGATGCAGATGGTTACTCTAAAGCTGGATTAAGTCCCGGATGGAAAAATAGTGTAGAATTGACTAGTGCAGCGATTCGTAACCAACTCTAATGCGCTTTTTTGCGCTTTTAACAAAAGCGCCCAAAACTTTTTTTTATAAGGACTTTTAACAAAAGTCTCCTAAACTTTTTGGGCACTTTTTCTTAAAAAGTGCTTTTCTTAAAAAGTGCTTTTCTTAAAAAGTGCCGCATAACCGAACATCCGTTTGAACAGAATCTGAGCAAACTGTTTTTCGTACTCTATCTTGAAACAAAGGTGCAATATCAGCATGTGCTTTTGAAAGAAACATTACACGTTCTTCTTCCGATACTACAACATCAATAGTAATAAATAGATCGCCATATTTACCAATATTTGTAGAGATCGGCATACCAAATCCACTCAAACTATATTTATCATTTTGAACAGAGCATGCAGGAATAGTAATAAACAATCCATCGTCATATCCAGGATGATTATCAATGCGAATTGTGCAACCAATTAGACTTTCTGCAAGTGAAAGTGTTACACGTGTTTCCAAATTCTGCATAGTTGCGCCAACACGTTTAAATATTTTAAAGGCTTGATCATTCGGATCTTCACTGATAATAATATGCGCATCACCTGGACGTTCAAAGGAAGGATGATCCGAACACACTTCAGGAAAGATATATGTTTCATTTGATTTTGTTCCAGGTAAAATCCTAACAGGCAATATCTGTTGCTGTGAAGTAAATCCTCCTGTACATTTTGTACATACCTCCAACACACGTTCTCCTCTCCCCTGACAATCCAAACAAGGCCCTGTAGTATGCATTGCCATTGGACCCATCTGAACAACCTGTGTAACCGCACCTTGTCCGTTACATTTTCTACATATTTCTTTTGATTTTGCCCCACTATGATCACATACAGTACAAAATGCCTGGCGATTAATATTAATATCAAAATTATGACCAATATAAAATTTTTCAAGTGTAATGTTAATTGTTTGAACAGTAGGAGCGGGTTTTCTCCCTTTACGTACTTGACCACGTCCTACAGGAGGATTACCAAACATATTTCCAAAAAGATCATTCATATTAAATTCAAATGGAAAGGGAAAGCCAGGAGGCATACCAGGAGGCATACCAGGAGGCATTCCATGCCCTTGCATACCCTGTTCATCTGTAACACCAAAATCATCATACATTTTTCGTCGTTTCTCATCTGATAAAACATCGCTTGCATGAGTAATCTCCTTAAATGCTTCAGGATCTCCACCTTTATCAGGATGATGAATACGTGCTAAACGTAGATATGATTTTTTAATAGCAGTACAACTATCACTTTTAGATACAC
>CAILDT010000010.1 GCA_903833025.1 uncultured Bacteroidota bacterium
CACTTATCTCTTACGCTGCCCCTAACGAACAAATGGCAACGTATGGTATTTACGTTGACTATAGCCACGGCTTTTGTGTAGAAAGTAATTATTTTACAGCTGGTGCAGGCAATCAATCTAATATTAATTACGGTATAATAGCCAACGAAACTAATCCGAAACGAACCTGTGGACAAGCCGATTTGATTGATATTAATACCTTTGAGTACGTTAATATCGGAATTCAAACTCAAGGTAATAATAGTGAACAGGACGCTCCTTGCGCTCCTTATTATGGCAATGTTAGAAATGATGTAGGATTAGTTTTAAAATGCAACACTTTTGTGCAAGGCACAATAGGTAAATTTGATATAAATGTGGCGAACTGCATCCCTCCATTTGGATTCTTAACCTATGGAAACATTGCTTATTTGCAAGGAAGCACAACTGATATAACTTCTCCAGCAAGTAATAGATTCAGTCATACTTTTTGTGCTGCTTACACGGCACCACCTACAATGAATGATTATATTGTTACCGCAACTTATGACGTAACAAATACAAATCCTTATTTAAGAAATAATCCTACTATTGATTATTTTGATTTTGTCGATATTGACCCATATTGTTATACACCTAACGATCCAGGTAATTATTTGTACGGATTATCAATCACTAACTTTAATAATACAACACTTTTTGATGCTTCTGCTAGTTGTAAAGCAATAGCAGGAAGGTCTCCAATTGAAATAAAAAACGACATAACTAACTATGGGACAAAAACAGATTCGCTCAGTGCCATATTGTATAATGGCGACAGGCAAGGATTGGTGGATACTATAAACAATGGCACAGAAAGCACTATTGTATCAGCACTGACCGCTGCATCACCTTATTTAAGCGATAGGGTATTACTTGCTGCTATTAATAAAGGATTGCAGGCAAGCAATATTGAAAGTATCCTTGTGTCAAATTCTCCACTTACTGATAGCATCAAAATTGCTGCCGATTCGGCTAATTTGCCTGCATCTGTTCATTCTGCTATTGATGCGGCACAAAATGGAAACACATCGGCAAGAAAATCTGTTCAAATAAATACGAGTTATTCGTTTGGGCAAAAACAACTTAATTTAGATGCTTTGATTAGATACAATTTACAAAGTACAAATCAGATAATGGCATTTGATAGTGTGTTGGATGTGCTGAATGATACGACTATTTCAACTATTAAAGCATCAAGCGATTCGTCCAAATTATATTTTACAAAAGGCGATTTAACCACTGCAACTACTATTTCGAACACCATACGAGCAACAGGACAGAACGATAAATTCAGCGATTATATGGATGTGCAAATTGCAGTGAAACAGGCAGGAGGAAATGATTCTGTAATATTGAGCGATGCTACATTATTGGCAAAAATGCAGGGAGTAGCAGATGATAAAACAGCTACTGAAAGTGCTGGTGCAGATGCGTTGCTGAAAAAACTAAACGGGATGCAATACAACGAATGGATAGAGCCGACATCTACTCCCGAACAGAGGAGAGCGCAAACCAATAACCAGCATAAAGAACCAATAGTTGCCAACACTCATAAATTAGCCCTTTATCCTGTACCCGCTACCGACGAAGTAACTATAGAAGTGAATTTGCCAGATGGAATGAAAGAAGGAACAATAGAGATAATAGATGTTACCGGACGTAGATTAGAGAAAATTGCAATAACTGGTAACACCAAACTAACAGTGAATACTACGCTATACGCCAAAGGAGTGTATATGTGTACGCTAAAGGGCAATGAAAAATCTGCCCTGATAGACAAAGTGAAAATGGTAATTATTAAATAAATTAATTAAAAATCAATTGGCGAATGTATATTCGCCAATTGATTTTTTTTATTTAATCTTAATTACTAATGAAAAAGTACATTTGTCTTTTATTGTGTTTTATTTGGTGTTATTCGGCACAAGCACAATACATATTTCAAAAATCTGGGGGGAACCAATTGTTTTTTGTTGGTATTACAAAAGCAATAGATTCAGGTTACCTTCTATCTGGCGGCTTTGGCACTACTACATTAAGTATTCTAAAAATAGATGAACTTGGCGATACTGTTTGGACTAAAAGTTATGACGGTCCTAATGGGGGAAATATTGAAACTGTAAAACTATATGATAGTAGCTATATCAGTTTTGGTGAACTTTCAAGTTTTAGTGTGTGTGCCGATATGGACGATATGTATATGATGAAAATAAAATTAAACGGTGATACAATTTGGACGAAGCATTATGGTACTTGTCACGGTGATATGCCTCATAATATTTTAAAAGCGCCTAATAACGGTTATTATATATACGGAACGGAAATGATTAATCCGCCAATAGCAGGTGGAATAACAATAATAAGATTAAGTGAAATGGGTGATACGCTATGGACACGGTTTATAAATATGAGCCCTAACCCTATAAATTTGGCGAACCTAACTCAAGAAAATTTTGCAAGTGCCGCAACTCCAGATGGAGGGATACTTATAAGTGGTATGGTAATGGATTCTACAATAACTCCTCGCCATTCGTGGATAATGAAAATAGATAGCAATGGTACAATACAATGGCACAAATTTTTGGATTATCCACCATCCAATATTATTAAAAATATATTTACAACTGCCAGCGGTTACCTTCTCGCAGGGCTTTGCACATTGCATAACCCTGCAAATTATGTAACATCAGAATTTGGAACAATGATGGTAAAAATAGATTTTAATGGGAACATTATTTGGGGTAAAGTATATGAAAATATTATTAGTGGTGCTGACCCTGAAAGGGCATTTTCAGGTGTTTTGCAATCAACAATGATTACCAATGATGGGGGTGTGTTTGTGGCGGGAGTTCGCCAATTAAGACCGGGCTACCAAGGTAATTACCATAGTTTAGTAAGCTTTAAAACAGATAGTGCAGGTAATGTATTGTGGTTAAAAAAACATAATATTGATGCAGTGGATGTGATGCCAATGCGTGTATGCCAAACAAGAGACAACGGATTTTTAATTACTGCTTATAGAAATACAGATTCTACACAAACTGCTTATAATAACAACATACTTGTAAAAATAGATTCATTAGGCAATAGCTGTAATGACAGCACACTTACTATGCAAGTGGTAGATTTTACAAATCAAATAGTAACATCAGATACAATAGTACCTTTGGTTGGTTTTTATCCTGTAGTGGTTGGTCACTCCCCATTTACAATAGGTACAGGTGTAAATTATACAGATGTTTGTAGTGGAAATGTGGGGGTAAAG
>CAILDT010000011.1 GCA_903833025.1 uncultured Bacteroidota bacterium
AATGACACCAAAAGAAAAAGCAAAAGAGTTATTAGATAAAATGACAATGGAAATAGGTAAATTTAATTCCAAACAATGCGCATTAATAGCAGTAAATGAAATTGAAATTGTATGCAAATTTTATAATGATACTCAAGGCGAATTAGAATATTGGCAACAAGTTAAAACCGAAATTGAAAAATTATGATACAAAAATTAATTCAAAAAGCCTTACCGCAAATATTTAAAACTGCAATTGAAAAATTAAATATTGGTTTATATAATAATGATGTAATTGCATTTCATATTACGGCACACACCAGCGACAAAAATTTTACTAAATGTGTTTTGACAAAAATCAAAAAAGACAAAACAACGGAAGTAATAAATTTTGATATGAATTTAGTAGATTTTGAAACACTTTTAAAATAAAATATATGTTGCCAAAACAAAAAATAAACAAAATACTTTATTATAAATTATTAAAAAAATATGGTAAAAAATTAAAGTTAAAAGTTGATAGGGCTTTTTTTATAATAAAATCAATTAATAAATAAAAATATATGACAATAGAAAAACGCAAACGTGGAAGACCAAAAAAGGAAATTGCCCGTGTAATTGAAACACCTGAAAACATAGTTTCAGATGAGCAAGATTTAACCGACATTTTAAACAATTTATCTAAGCAAAATGATTTTGAAATTGAAAAGCCTGACGAAGCAAAAAATGACGGCTTACCTATTGAGAATGAAATTTCAAATTCAAACGAAAATCAAAACCAAAATCAAAATAATTTTGATGATGATAAAAGCGATGAAATAAATGATGCTTTTACTGAAATAATAAACCCCGAAATTGTAATTTCAATTTTTAATACATTGATAGTATTTAGTGGTAAGTTAATTTTTAAGTATGCAAATATTGACGGGAACCATGATGAGTTAAATTTAACGAAAGACGAAATAAGACTTTTAAAACCGTCTGTGGGCGAATGGCTAAAAACATTAGATTTTAAATTAACACCACTTACCGCAATGGTTTTAAGTATTGGTATGATTTACGCTGGCAAAATACCGCTTGCATTAATGAATAAAAAAGAAGATGCAAAAACAAGAACCTATACACCCCGCAAACCAAAAAGCAGCGGTGTAAAACGTGGCAGTTATAAAAAGAAAACAATTAAACTAAATTTAGGTAAATAATTATGTCGTATAGCATTTTAAACATAGGGGCAACGGGAAGCGGGAAGACATACTTTGTAAAAAATGATGTTATACCAAAAGCAAAAAATTTAATAGTTTTTGATTTATACGGTGATGAATATGCAGATATAACAGAAATGTATATAATAAATACAGTAAGTCAATACAAAGGCGGTAAAGCCCGTTTAGTGCATGACAAAAAAATTTATGAAACTAAAACAGATTTAGTAAATAGTTTATTAATGGACTTAACACGCTTAAAAGATTGTACATTTGTTTTTGAAGATGCAACAATATTTTTAGACAGTAAAAGGAACAACATTGTAAAAGATTTGTTAATTTCAAAACGGCATAATAATATGAGTTATGTTTGGCTTTTTCATACACTTTCGGAAATACCGCCCTATATATTTAAAGGCAGCAATGGCGTAATATTACACCGCACCGCAGATTTGCAAACGGCAATATTAAACAAATTTAAAGGCAATAGCAAAATTATAAATGCTTACCTAAATATTGATAAAAGCAATGATTTAAGAAAATCAATTTTTATAAACTTAAATACTTTGAAATAATGGAAAACTACGAAATAGGAATTTTTTTATATTATGTATTGACGGGAATTTTTATATACCTTTGTATTTTACAAATAAAAAAAGATAATAAAAAATAATATGTACACATTAGGAAAACAAACACCAAAATACAACGATAAAACAAAAGGCGAAAAGTTTTTGTTAACGTTAAATATTACCAGCACAATGGTAGATACTTTTACTATTAATTTATTTAACATAATTAAATCAGTAGTATATGACGGAACCACACAATTAGGCGATTTTTTTTACCCGTTTACAATAGACGGAATAGAATTTATTAATTTAGGTTTGTCAAGAGTAGGTATTGAAACAAACGGAAGTTTAGTTTATAGAAAAGTAGGCGGAACCGTTTTAACAGTAAGCACCCCGAAAGACCAAAATTTAACTTATAGAGATTTGTTTAGCATGATTAGTGCGGGTTCCTATTTACAGTTAAGCAGACTACAAATAACAAGCAGTTTAAAAGCACAATTAACAAGCGGCACCATGAACGTAATAAACGTTTCAAATGTTGGTGTAGTAACTAAAAAAAGTGTTCCATTGTCAACGTTTTTTGATGCAACACAAAATCAAAATAATATTTTAGATGTTTATGTAAACACCGAGCTTTGCAAAAATCAAGGTTTAGAGTTTACAATTTTACCGTTATCTACTGCTACTTTCCAATTTTATTTAGAAGTTTAAAAAATAATTGCTTAAAAACCAATTTGTTGAAAAAAAGTGTATAATAAATTGTACTAATACCGTCTATTTAATTATACATTTGTAATTCAATTTAAAATAGATAAACAAAATGGAAATGATTAAATCAATAGCAATTACCGTAGTAGCGGTGATTATCGCACTATATGTGAAAGACATGATAGATGCACCGAAAGCATAATTTTAACCAATAATTAAACAATAACGAAATGGCAGAATTATTTAGCATCGGAAACAAATTTGCAGCCTTTGACGGTGAAGCAACGGGTTCTTTATCAAATTTACGTTTGAGAATTACCAACGGAATGGCGGGAACACTTACCGCAGAATTATTTAACGTATTACAATCAGTTGTAATTTTAGGTTCAGGAACGGGCATCTCTTATGCAGCTGAAGCATTTGTACCTTTTGTTTTCTCTCAAAGAGATAAAGCAACGGCAGCAAATACAGTTGTATTTAATGAGTCAGGCAATTTAGTTTATACTAATGCTGCTTTAGCTGCTTGTACTATTACATTAACAAACGACCAAAATTTATCATATAGAGATATGTTTAATACATTCGCTGCTGGTGATAAGTTTAATGTTGAACGTTTAAAAGTAAGCACTACAACACAAGCGCAAATTAATCAAGGTACTTTAAAAATTGTACGTTACACAAACTTAGGTTTGAAAACAAGCGATTCTTATGCTTTGAGTACAGACTTTAGCCCTAACCAACAACAATCAACTTTAGTTGACGTGTTTTTGAAAACTGAATTATCAAAAAATCAAGGCTTAACACTAAATGTGTTAGCGGGTGAAACAGTTGATATTCAATTATTCATCAGAGGTTAATTTTTAAAAAAGTAACTAATTTAAAAAGCCTATCTAATACTTTTAGGTAGGCTTTTTTTATACATTATAAAAAGTAAATAAAATGGCAGAACAAGCAAAAGGAACGGGTTTAGAAGACCAAAAAGGGCAATTTTTACAGATAATTCATACTAACATTAGACAGTTAACGGATTATATGCGTAATGAATTACGTTTGCCTACAAGTTATGATGAGGAAATTTTAGGGCGTGAAGTAGCAAAAGTTATTTCATACATGGCTTTTAACATTGACCCATTACAAGTAGATGTTTCAGCAGATGCAACAGTTAATCAATTTTTGCGTGATAGTAAAAATTTAACGGACATTTCAAAATATAAAGCATTTCGTTTTTACCCATTGTTAAAAGATAATATTTCGGCAGTAGCTGCTTGTTTTGGTATTTATTTTATAACAAGAGTAGAAAGCATAAAAGGCTTTAGTTTTAAATTACCGTCATGGCTAAGAAGTGCAGCAAGTGCAACACCACAAACAGAAGCAGTAGCGCAAGGACTTGATGCCCTTGATAACGTTGTTAATTTTGTTAATGAAAATTTTGGCGTTGGTGATAATGGTAAAGATTTGCCGGGCGGTATATATTATGTTTGGAAATACTTTAAAGGTCAACCATATTTCGGATATCCAGAACCTGTTAAAGAAGCTTGCAGCGTAGGATATTTTAAAGGTACATGGCAAAAAGTAATTGAAGATGCAAGCGGTGTTTCATTTGATACAGAAACGGCATATTTTCTAAAATATTACCCATATATCAAAAGTGGATATTTTGCAACGGGCGACCAATTTAATGCACAAATTCGCAAAGATGAAGCCGATAAAGCTGCGGGCAAAACTGTAAAAACACCCGCAAGTTTAGGCGGTGAGAAACCAACAGTAAAAAGTTTTTTAAGTCGTTTATTTGGTAGATAATGAATATAACAATTAAAGAGCCTTGTGCATTGGTTTTTGATTGTAAAATGTCAACCCCTTTATTCATAAAAATGAGTAACGGGGTTGAATACCATAGGCGAAAAGAAGATGGCAGAGTAGTAGTAAATTTCCCCTTATCGGGAAGTTATAGCAGCAATTATAAACCAATAGAAGTTATTGATATACACAACTATTATAACCCGTCTTATTCAACCGATACAAGCCATGTTAAAATTAGGCAAGGTAATCAAATTGAACCCGTTGCATATATTGATTTGCAAGAAAATTGTATATATGTTTGCAGAGGGTTTCACAAATTAAATTATCAATTTCAGCAAGCAATATTAGAACACGAAAAAGCGCATACAATAACATTAAACGAAATGGAAGCGGATAATATAGCACTAACAAACTATTTAAAACGTGGCTTTAATCAAAGTCAAATGTTATTTTGTTTAAAAAGCCATGCTCCTAAATGTACAGACCGTTATCAAAATTATGTTACTAAATTACAAAATACACAATGACAATTATAGAAATTTTACAAAATATTTTTGGTAAAAAGAAAAAAGCAATTGTACCAAAACCCGTTATTTTTACACCTCCCGCAGAACCAGCAACAGAAGATAAAAACGATTTTAATTTTCAAGTAGGACGTTTAGATTTAAAACGTAAAGAATTAGGACAATTGCAAGCAAATTATAATAATTATACTGCAACAAATATGTGGCAAACACAAGCGCAAAAAGATGCAAGATTTAATGAATATAGCAGCAACAGAGCAATTTTAATAAAAGATATTCAAGATAGGGCTATAAATTTAAAGCGTCTTTTTAGCAGTCAAATAAACAATACTGTTAAAACTTATTATGCTCAAACATACGGACCAATAAGAAAAGATATAAACGATAATTTTAATAATATTTTGTTAGGCGAAAGTTACGCTATGACTTTTGCAATTGATAGAACAACACCCGCAACAGAAGCGCCAAATGCTGGGGCTGCTGCTACTAATTTGGGCGCAACTGCAACAAATCTTAATAATTTACCGTCTTCAAATGTTTCAACAACACCAACAACACCAACAGCGCCAACAGCACCACGAAATGACGGAACGTTTCCTGATTGGACAAATAAAGATTATACACCTAATACCACAGTTTATTATTTAGGTAAATTGTATAAAACAATAACAAGTGTTTACGGAAACAACAACAACACACCAAACCTTGACGGGCGTTGGATAATATTATAAAATCATGAGCAAAAAAGAAATAAACACCTATTTATATTTAACTGTTGCTGCATTAGCAATTTATTTAAGTTATGATATTATAATAAAGTTTTTGGAGTCAATAGGACTAAAAACAACAAAAGCAGAAATAATAACGGATAAAAAAGTTACTGAAACAGTAAGCGCAGTTACAAAAGAAATAAAAGAAGCAACAAAAAGTTTAACTCAAAAGCACCCTACAATGACGGCAGCGCAAGTTAAATTAGCTTATACACCTACATACTCAAATTCATATTATTTGCAGTTAGCAGATGCCTTATATGAGGCTTTTAACCATTTAGGAACAAATGACAATATAGTTAAAAGCACCATGTCGTTAATGAAAAAAAGACTTGATGTGTTAAAGTTAATTGAAGCTTATGGAGTGCGTCAAACTTATGTATTCGGTTTAAAAGACGGTGCAGCAAGTAATTTAATAGGGCATTTAGTTAGCGAAGATGCAGTTGATGCAGCAAACGAGGGCTTAAAAGTAAACAAAGTATATTATACATTTTAACTAACAAATAAACAAACAAAAACAAATCATGGCAGTATCAGGAACAGTAAGAAGAAATTTAAAGCCAACAGAAACCGCTTTAAAAACAAAGCTAAAAAAACAAGGCTTGCGTATGCCTCATGGCTACGATTTAGTATTGAGAGCAAAAACTAAAAAGAAGAGATAATATGTCAGCAAACATAGCAGATACAGTAGCAACGGGTGCAATTTCATTAACGGCAATTTCATTAGCACCACAAGTAGCAGAAGTAACCGCACAAGCAGTTAATTTGCCAATTACAGACATATTACAAATATTTATACAAGTAGTAACGGGTGTTGCAACATTGTATAAATTATTTTTTCATAAACCAAAGACAAAAAAAGAAGATAATGTTTAGTGATTTTTTACCAATTTTAAAACGTGAAGAAGGCGGATATTCAAATATAAAAGCCGACACTGGCGGTGAAACATATTCAGGAATAACACGCAAAAACTATCCAACGTGGACGGGTTGGTCAATTGTTACGGCAGCAAAACCAAAGCAAGGGCAAATAATTGTAAATTCACAATTAGAAGCCCTTGTTTCTGATTTTTACAAAAAAAACTTTTGGGATTTATTGCAATGTGATAAATTTAGTAAATACGTTGGTATGAACCTTTGTGATTTTGCAGTTGGTAGCGGAACAGTTACCGCAGCAAAAGCATTTCAAAATGTTATAAATTCATTATTGCCTATTGGTACTATGACTTTAGTTGCAGACGGTAAAATTGGAGCAGCTACAATAGCAGCAGCAAATAAATTAGACCAACAAAAATTAAATGATGCTTTGTTAGATTATAGAAAAAAATTCTATCAAAATATTGTTGACAGAAACCCTACACAAAGACAATTTTTAAGAAGTTGGGTAAACCGCTTAACAAACTTTACTTTTGTTCAAGAATTAAAAAAAAAAGTTAACGTAAATTACGTTTATATTGGTGTTGCAATTGTTGCAATACTTTTGGTTTTAAAATTAAGAAAATAAAAAAAAATGGCACGTAGAAAAAAAGCAAATTACAACAGTAACCCTAATTATTTAGATTACTTAACAGCATTGAGAAAATTCTTTACTAATGATGCGGATATTATACCAATAATACAAGCGTTTAATTTTTATATTAACGGTGTTTATGGTATTCCTTATGTTGATTTATTTAGAAATTATGATGAAAACATGAATGATATTCATGGCGAAGAAAAAACAAAGATGTTAATTGATGACGGCACAATTGGAATTATAAACAATCAAATTTATAATGTTGGCGGTGGTAGTTTAATTACTTCACTTGAAAACTTACGAATTTATTTAGAAGATAGACAACGTAAATATACTATTGCATATAACCCTTTTATAAATGCTTATGCAGAGTTTTTAATACCAGCAATAAATGATTTAGGAACGGCAAACCCTGTTATTAGCACAAATGGAATTGACCCTAACGCAGCACCAATAATAGTTAATGAAACATTGGCAGCAGAAGAAGATGTAAAACAAAATACAAAGCCAACAACAGTACCAATAACACCAAAACCGAAAAAATCTTTTTGGAATTATTTAAGTTTTTTATCATATAAAAATAGTATAAGATATAAAAAACAACAAGGAGCAATATTAAAAAACAACGATTATACAACAGCATAATGAACAGATATTTAATAGCAGCGGGCATAATTGCAGCCGCATATTTTGGTTTTACAATGTACCAAAAAAAACAAAGTGTTGATGCCGTTACTTTTGACATTACAGATGTTGATTTGGCAAACATGAAAATAACAATTGTTTTTACTAATGTAGGAAATTCAACACTAAATGTAACCGCAGTACAAAATCAAATTTTTGTAAATGGTAATTTAGTTGGTACGGCAAATAAATTGGCGGCTTTTTCTATTGTAAAAGCTTCAAATTCAAAAGTAGTTTTTGATGTGAAAGCAAGCGCAATAGGTGGGGTTTCGGCTTTACTTTCTTTATTTAAAGAGAAAACTAAGCCAGCTATAAGAATTGAAACCACTATTAATTCAAACGGAATTTTATTTAACAAAACAACTAATATTTAATTATGAATTTCGCAACAAAATTAGCACAAACACGAGTTTATACAACTACCAATCAAAACGGGGTTGACTCGCAAGAAGTATATAACGAGGCTATTTTGCAGTCATTAGATGCAATAAGTCCAACGGGTGCGGGTACAAATACCGCAGCCGCAAGCGTAGCAGTTGCAAGCGGTTCCGTTGCAGCTGGTTTTATATCGGTTTCTTTTATTACTGATAGCGCATTTAGTGGCACTATTTTAGGCGCTACAATTGCAGCCAGCACAACTATTAATATATCCGCAGAAAGTGGCGCTACATTAACGGAATTACTTTATACAATTGCAGCGGGTAGTATTACAATTTTAACTTTAAAAAGACCGTAATCATGGGAATACAAGTAATTAAATCAGGTGGCGGGGTTGCGGGCTTAAATTTAGCGGGTGGAGTTGCTTTATCGGCAAGTCTTACTTCGGTAGTTGACGCATTCGCAAACGTTACACCTTTGCAGTTGGCTACTGCTTCCATAGGTTTAAATGCACCTACTTTTTTAACGGTTCCGACATGGACTAATACATTAGGTTCAAAAGACGGGTTTTATAGTCAACAAACTGTTGCTGTTGCAAGTGCGGGAACGGGAGTTTTTAGAATGATACGCAATAGCTATACTATCAATAACACCGCAGCGCAAACGGGAAGTATTACGGGTTATTTTTTAAATGCTACGGAAACCGCTTTAAACGGTATGAAAAACGTTTTAATGGATTTGCAAATAAATAATATTAGTGTTTTTAAAATAGATCCAGCAGGAGCGGGAATAACTGCTAATGGTATGAACGCAAATTTTTTAAGTACGCAAATAACATCTACTGGTTATTTTGGTTTTTCTACAAGAGCATTAATTTATAGTCCATCAGACGGTATTCTTAGATTTAATAATTATGCGGGAACAGACTTTAACCGTTTACAATTAGGCGGCACAACGTCAAGTTTTCCCGCAATTAAAAGAAACGGTGCGGCTATTGATTTTAGGTTGGCGGATGACTCAGCGGTTTGTAATATAAATACGGGTTCTATTTTTGCGGGTACGGGTGCGACTTTTGACATAGGTTCTGCTTCACAATCATATTTAAATTTATTTGTTAATTTAAGTCAAAGAGTTGGCTCTCCTTTTAAATTAATATGGTATTCAAACAATTTAGCAGTTGGCTCACCCGATACAAGTATTAGCCGCTATTCTGCAAATGTTGTAAGAATTGGAAACGAAACAACGGGAGCGGGAAATTTATTTGTAGGTGGTTCAACGGGTTACGATTCAACTGCAATATTACAAGCAGATAGCACAACAAAAGGCTTTTTAATGCCTCGTATGACACAAGCGCAAATACTTTTAATATTATTGCCCGCAGCGGGACTAATGGTTTACAATACCGATATACAAGCACCTTGCTTTTATGACGGTACCGCTTTACGTTGGGAAAAAATTTCACATTCGGTAATGTAATTAATAATTAAATAAAAATAAAATGATAAAATTAAATCAAGCAAGTTTCATTTATACAAGTGAAGACACGCAAACAAGTTCAAAGGTTAGCGAATTAGTTGTAAATTATACAAACTATTTAGGCACAAAAGAAGTTGACGGAATAAGCACGCCGCAAGGGTACATTCAAAGTTTTGTTTATAACGAAACTATGAATAGCATTTTAACAAATACGCAAGAAAACACATTGTTTACCGGCGACATTTTAAACGAGTTAACTAATCAATATATTGCTATATTGCAAGCATTAAATCCGTCAATAACATTTACAAATACTTTATAAATCATGACTATAATACTAAACGATACCGAAATAAAAGACATTGAAAATTTTTGTCTTGAAATGCCGACAAAATACGGCTTGCCTATTATTCAATATTTGCAGAAGTTAGCAACGGACCAAAATCCCGTAATTAATGAAAAAGAAACAAGCGAAACAGTTAGTTAAAAACTATTTAATAATAGCAGCAGTTATTTATTTGCTATTATATTTAATTAA
>CAILDT010000012.1 GCA_903833025.1 uncultured Bacteroidota bacterium
TGCCCCCTTATACAAATCACCTATTATTGTGATGTGAGAAAGTGCAGTATCTGGAGTAGTATGTGAAAAGTGCCAAAAGCTCTGAATTTGATATACCTGCCTGTAGGATTCTTGTTTCTCTATGTTTCTATAAATTTTAAACGTAGCTAATTTGATGTTGACAGCAGGGCATGTTCATCTTATAGTGGCCCATAATATCACGAAAAATGACAATTATGTTGTTAGGCATGTAATACCATTCATTTTCGATAACCAGCAGGGTGAAGGTCTGATCTCCAACTTACCTGACACTGGTACTGCAATATTCTCTGATGGCACGTGATGTTCAATCAATAATTATTTTTAAGTAAATGTGTTTACAATAAGTAGAACCTTTAATAATAAAATCTATTAATAAAAGGATAAAATGTAAATATAAATATCATCATCATCATCATCCAAGGCAACACATGTTGTGTACAGTTGATAAATTTCGTATAAAGGAATTTTTAACAAGTTTTAAGACGCTTTTATAGTTTGAGACAAGAACTTTTACTTCATTCGCTCCGCAATAAACGCACCACAATGTATTATTTATGGAGTGTACCGCCGCCGCCGTCACCGTCATTTTCGTTTGCTCTTACGGTCGATCAAGATATCATCCCATAACTTCATGCATTAACACAAGAAGAAAACAGTGCATAAGATAAAACAATTCACATACGGCGGGCCATATTGGCAAAACCAACACTAGAGAGAGAGTGGAGTAATAACCACGCTACGGCCACCATGATGATTCCTAAATTCAAACCAAAAGGATCAAATAGAATTGGCCAATGGTAGGAGAAGAACGGAGAAGAAAGAAGTAATAACCAAACGACCGTGCGATAAGGAAATTTAAACACAGGCGATCAAATGACCTTCCTTCTACCGAACTACATGTCAATCACATAAAAACGATCTGTAGCCGCTTCTGCTTATCTTATCCTTTTGCGCGATATCAATGTGTGTGGATACAGAAGGGAAAATGCAACCATTCGATCCTTATCAAGCTGGAATTGCCTCCAATTGTCTCGATTCACTGTCATTCTTTTAATTTTTTTTATTGTTTTCTACTGTTTTTATTTCTTTTTTGTTTTTCCTGCAGCAAAAATGGAACGGCTAAAAGTTTTTGCCTTCACCACAAGGCGCAGACGCGCAAATATCCGCTTTTAGGGGCGTCTTATAATGAGCCGCTCCGCGCCAGCCCCCTACAAGCTGGTCCGGGCAAGAAACGGCTTTTTTATTTTAGGTGGTGGCTATTACTTCTGGTGGTCTTTATGAAATTCTGAATAGACCAAAATGATTGCAATGATCGTATTACTAGTTCAAACTTCAATTATTTCTCCATGATACGATCACCGCAATCGAAATAGAACTCTGCCACTCACCCATGCCTTTGTGGTCACTTTCTCTAGCAACCACAAAGAACTAGCGGAAGTTGAAGAGTGATATAGATAGCAAATCGCAGCAGCTATCGAATGACTAGAGGGCCAGTGGAGATATCGTTTGGATTCGAAAGGTATGGATGAAAATCAAAAACGCCATTTTCATTAA
>CAILDT010000013.1 GCA_903833025.1 uncultured Bacteroidota bacterium
CTAAACCACATGCCATATGAACTTGGATTTGTTTCATAACTACCATAATCTGTAGCATCGCTTCCTGCATTTGCAGGAGTACTACCAAAGAAAGGACTCATATAATTTACAGTAGTCCAATTTGAGGAGTCGTCCGGGTCTGAACCACCAAAGTCAGCAATGTATACATCAAGTCTTCCGGCGCGAGTATCATCAATGTTGTTTTTGACTATTCCAATCACCGGTAAATCACGCAGTACTCCGCCACCGGTATCTGGTTTACTTCTTTTGCTTTGTCCTCTAGGACTAAAATTATCTTCTGCCATATATAAATTATTTAATATTATTTTGTTACTTGTTAATATATACCCGGTGTTTTATCATATCCAGCATCACCATCTTGAACCGGACCGGTTTTAGTAGGAATTGTACGTTTTTGATCTTCCACTGGCTTTGCTCTTGTAGTAAAAGCACTACCAAATGGTTTATTTTGTACATATGGATTATAATATCCCCCGGCCGGTGTTGTCATTTTACTTTGTATATTAAGTGCTTCTGCGGTTGCCATACTTTTTACACTAGTAGCAGTAGCTGACGGATTTGGTGCAGATCCGGTTTGCGCTCTTGTTTTATATGGTGCCATCAATGCTGCATTTTTAGTATAAGATAATCCATTTAATGATGTAGGTGATCCAGTTCTAACATTCGTTTGATTAACTTTAGCAGCACTGGATGTTGCTGCTGTACCTGTTCCAGAATTAGTATTGATTGGAGTTTTTCCTGCTAATCTATTAGTTTCTGCACTAGATTGATTTTCTCTATTTGCATTTGCAGCAACTTTCAATGCTGCAAGTTCTTCTGCACCCGGTGGAAACACAGCAGCAATAGCAGTTAAATCTTGCTGAAATGATCCTTTATTAAATTTACTTACTACTTTAGTTAACATCAATGCAATTCCTCCGGCACCGTTGCCTCTTGAATCTATATCTTTTTGTATATATGTTGGGTGAGGGTATATATTCACATATTGATTGATATTCATTGTTCCTGTACTGTTATCATAATCATTTGGTTCTTTGAAATTAAGTTCCACAAACACTTGCCCACCATTTGGACTTACAGTATAACCATCAGTTCCGTAAAATTGATCAATCAACCAGTCTGTATTAGGTTCGATTATAGAACTAGCAGCAGGTTGCATTAAAAAATCAGGATCACCTATAATAGTCATCTGAGTTTCTGCCCATGCTCCCGGGTCGTATAAACTAGAGATATATGAATTTTGTGTTTGTAAATCTTTAGAATCTGTTCTACCTTGTATAGTTCCTCCATTTGGTTGACCCGGTATAACTGCTGCTTGATATGGACCAGCTGAAGCATTAGGTGATACTCCGGCTCCTTCTACTGCAACATTAAAAAATGCATTGTTAAATGTTTGTTCAAACTTAAGCACTTCAGTATTTTTACCCGTATACCAATATTGATATT
This sequence comes from uncultured Bacteroidota bacterium, assembly GCA_903833025.1. GTDB lineage: Bacteria > Bacteroidota > Bacteroidia > 2-12-FULL-35-15 > 2-12-FULL-35-15 > 2-12-FULL-35-15. The sequence continues at coordinate 1,468 of CAILDT010000013.1, forward strand.
GTTTATGTGGGCCATAGTATGGTGAAGTTTTTCCTGCATATGAACTAGTTGTTACTGGAGTTTTATAAGTTTGTATAATAAATGTAGTTCTATAAACAAAATCACTTTGTTTGCTATCCCATGCTATAACTACTACTTCAGCAGTAATATTATACCAAGAAATTTCTACTGTTTTAGCTGAATTTTGAATGATGTCAGGAGAACCATCTCCTTTGATACTGTTATCTGTTTCAGATTTCATTAAAATAGTTTGTGCATCATCTATGAATGAACTTTGTTTAACTATTTCTTCTACAGCTTGAATTATAGAAATGCCTTTTCCTAAATCAATGTTTCTTAGATTCATATTTGGTTGCTCATTTTTTTGAGCAACTGCGGCATTAGATTTTGTAGTATTAGTAGCAGTGGTTGAAGTAGGATTTCTTCTTTTATCTAAATCTGC
>CAILDT010000014.1 GCA_903833025.1 uncultured Bacteroidota bacterium
ATAGGATTAGTTGGATTGTATGTGTCTTTATCAATAGGCATCGATTTGCCATGAACTTACTCTGGTTTTATCATCTCTACATACCAAGCACAGATGTCGTCGCACACTAATTTATAGGTAGTCATCAATACTTCGCTAATTCTGTATTTAGCATATAAATCATTAATGATTTCTAATTGTTCGTTAAACTTTGCATCAAACCATTCAATTGCAATTTTATTTGCTTCGCCTTGTTTAGCTGTTGTATCCACTTCCCAACCATTAATCAACCTAAACGCATTCCATATTTTATTAGAGAAGTTTCTGCCTTGCTCACATAATGTTTCATCAAACGGCAAATCGTTTCCTGCGGGAGAACATAACAACATCCCAACACGCACACCATCAGCGCCGTATTTCTCAATCAATTCAATAGGGTCGGGAGAGTTACCAAGTGTTTTACTCATTTTACGACCAAGTTTATCGCGAATAATACCTGTTAAATATACGTTGTTAAAAGGTTTCTTGCCTCTGTATTCATACCCTGCAATAATCATACGGGCAACCCAGAAGAATAAAATATCTGGTCCGGTTACCAAATCATTAGTAGGATAATAATAATTTATATCCGCACCATCAGGGTTTTTAAAACCATCGAAAACACTAATGGGCCAAAGCCAAGAGGAGAACCAAGTATCAAGAACATCTTCATCTTGCCTAACATCTTCAATCTGTAATTTGCTATTTGTGATTTGTAATTTATTAAGAGCTTCCTCTTTCGTTTTACAAACCACCGTGTTTCCTTTATCATCATACCAGGCAGGTATCTGTTGCCCCCACCAAAGCTGACGAGAGATACACCAATCGTGAACATTTTCCATCCAATGTTTATAGGTATTAACAAACTTTTCAGGGATGAGTTTTATTTCACCATTCAATACATTATCCAATGCAGGTTTAGAAATGGTATCCATCTTCAAAAACCATTGCATCGAAAGTTTAGGTTCAATCACAGCGTTTGTTCTTTCGGAATAACCAACTTTGTTTTTGATGTCTTCAATCTTCACAATCTGCCCCATCTCTTCAAGGTCTTTGGCAATCTTTTTACGCACTGTAAATCTATCTTCACCAATATAAAACTTTGCAGCTTCACTCATTTTACCATCAGCAGCAATGGTATCTATCACTTCGAGATTATGTTTTACGCCTAAATTATAATCATTAATATCGTGAGCAGGCGTAACTTTAAGCGCACCAGTACCAAATTCCAAATCAATATAAGTATCATATATAATAGGTACAGAGCGATTAACCATTGGAATAATTGCACGTTTTCCTTTTAAATGTTTGTAACGCTCATCATCAGGATGCACACAAACGGCAGTATCTCCAAGGATAGTTTCGGGGCGGGTAGTAGCAATAGTTATCCATTCATCGGCAGTTCCTTCTATCTTATATTTCACATAATATAATTTAGAATTTACTTCTTTATGAATCACTTCTTCATCCGAAACAGCAGTTAAACCTTGCGGGTCCCAGTTCACCATTCGTACTCCACGATATATTTGTCCTTTATTATATAAGTCAATAAAAACATCAATAACAGCTTCGCTTAAATCATTTTCCATTGTAAAACGGGTTCTATCCCAATCGCAGGAAGCACCCAGCTTTTCTAACTGATTAAGAATGATGCCACCATATTTATCTTTCCATTCCCAAGCATATTTCAAAAACTCTTCGCGAGATAAGTCAGACTTATTAATTCCTTTTTCCTTTAATAAAGCCACTACTTTGGCTTCGGTAGCAATAGAGGCGTGGTCGGTTCCGGGAACCCAACAAGCATTTTTACCTTGCATTCTCGCTCTGCGAATTAATACATCTTGAATAGTATTATTGAGCATATGCCCCATATGAAGCACGCCAGTTACGTTTGGCGGAGGGATTACAATGGTGTACGGTTCGCGTTCATCGGGTGTTGATTTGAAGAATTTATGTTTTAGCCAATGAGCATACCATTTATCTTCTGTAAGTTTTGGGTCGTAGGTTTTTGGAAGTTCCATATTTATTTCCTTTCTTTGCACTCTTATTTTAATTGGAGGGCAAAACTACAAAAAATAAATTTTCATTAAGATTTAGATTTTGGCACGGTTTTGGCAAATCTTCGAAACGTAAAAAAATTAGCTTAAAAAAGGATAATAGTTTACAATATGAAAAAAGTAGTTTTTACATTAAGTACCATCGTTTTATTAACATCATTTGTTAAGGCGCAAGAAACTAAAAAGGAAGCAACACCTGCTTCTACAAGTCTTGCAGAAATGAGTTTTGAAACAGACATTCACGATTTCGGAACTGTAGATTACGCAGGAAACGGAACCTACGAGTTCAAGTTTAAAAACACAGGTAAAGAGCCATTAATTATATCTAATGCAAGAGGGTCGTGTGGATGTACTGTACCAACTTACCCTAAAGATGTGCCTATTAAGCCAGGCGAATCGAACGTGATTAAAGTTACTTATGATACTAAAAGAGCAGGTAATTTTACAAAAACAGTTACCATAACTTCAAATGCTAAAACAGGAGAAAAAGTAATTACTATAAAAGGACAAGTGCAGCCGGCACCAACAGAAGAAACCTTCCCGACAAACGGAAAGAAAGATGACGGAGCAACGCCTTTTGAAAAGCATTAAAAGAAAAACCAAGTAAATAAACAATAAATAAATAAACAATTAAAAAACAAAAACAATGAAAAAAACAATTTTTACAATCGGATTAATGTTATGCGTTGCCATAGGTGCAAATGCGCAAGAAACAACAACTCCAAACCCAGTAAACCCAAATGCTCCAAAGTTTAAATTTGTATCAGAAGAAATTGATTATGGTACAATTGAACACAACGCAGAAGGTACAAGAGAATTCAAATTTACAAACGTAGGGAAAGAGCCATTGATTATTACTAATGCAGTAGGTTCGTGCGGATGTACAGTTCCAACAGCTCCAAAAGAGCCAATTAAGCCAGGTGAATCAGCGGTTATTAAAGTTCACTATGCAACTGACAGAGTTGGTCATTTCGACAAAACTGTTACGCTTACATCAAATGCTGATACTCCTTCTAAAGTATTAAAAATTACTGGAAATGTAAAACCTGATCCAACTCCGGACCCGACTACAGCTCCTTCTTCTCCGACACCTCCGCCGGCAGAACCAAAACACTAATTAGTTTTAGAAACTAATTTTAAATCCTCCTTTGATTAATTTCGAAGGAGGATTTTTTGTTTTACCACTTAATGCTACCTTTGCGAACTTTTTAAAAGAT
>CAILDT010000015.1 GCA_903833025.1 uncultured Bacteroidota bacterium
AAGGAAGGGAAGGAAACCAAAAAGGAAGGGAAGGAAACCAAAAAGGAAGGGAAGAAAACCAAAAAGGAAGGTTCGTTTTGCAAAAAGGAAGCTTCGGAAACCAAAAAGGAATGTGCGTTTTGAAAAAAGGAAGCTTCCCTGCAAAAACGCACTATTTAGAAACATACATTTTAACTAAAATAAATAAAATCAATTAATTAACTAAAAATAAAAAACTATGGCACAATCACATTGTTCACTTGAATACCACGAAGAATCGTTTGACACCCTAAACGATACCTCCACGGGAGTGGTAAAAGGATGGTTCGACAACAGCACTGTTTTTACAGCTACAGCTCCTGTAACAAGGACTGTTTTTGAAGGGCAGATTTCCGATTTTGTACTTAAATACGGAGCTTATAAACGGGGAGGAGATGACCAGAAAGGTGCTTTCCTGACTGCTCTTGGTTTATTAATGGGTACTATGGATAGTTTTTGCATTCTGGTGGGTAATCGCGCATCCGGCGACGAAACCGTAATAATTTTGGGCGGGTTTAAACCTACAAAAATCACCCGCACTTCGTCCACCATTCCCGGTGTGCCGGTTGCTGATTTACAAAGAGGAGAGTCCATTCGCACGCTTGTTTCGGATTGTAAAGTATTGCCGGGTGCCGAATATTACGGGGCTATTCTTACTACCAAAGAGTTGACCGATACAATGATTACCGAAGGCGGACAGTTGATAATCGCTCCTGCTGATTTTGCGGTTATCGTAAAAATTGATTTGAAAAAGAACCGCAAAAAAACGTTTATCGGGCTTACTACGGGTTCTATATATTATGTTTATTATTTTGCTTCCAATGCTGCAGGCGTAAGCCAATTGAGCATTGTTAAAAGTTTGATGTGCGGATAAATTTGTTATTGGTTGTGCTAATAAAGGTTCCGCATTTTTAAAAGGTGGAACCTTTAAAAAGACTTCTTTCATAATTCATTCCGTTATCTATATAAGGAGCTAACGTCATTGCGAGCTTTTCGCGAAGCAATCTCCCACAACATCATTAAAATAGATTGCTTCGGGCGAAAAGCCCTCGCAATGACGTATTTGGTGAAATAGGCAGGACGAATTATGAAAGAGGTCAAAAAAAACTCCCGCTCTTAAAAAGTGCGGGATTTTTTTATGAAGTTGTTTTAAGTCGAATATAGACCTCACCCCTGTACTTCCTCACAAGCTGGCTCAAACAGCCACCGGCTGTTTGCCCTCCCCTCTCCTTGAAGAAAGGAGAGGGGGTGTTACCTGAAATGTTATGTACAAAGCGCGTCACACCCTGGCACCCCTCCCCTTTTTCAAGGGGAGGGGCTGGGGGTGAGGTCTGAATCAAAATTAGTTTTTGACTTTAAACAACTTCTATTACAACAAATTTAGAAATTAAACTACTTTTGCCCCCCGAAATGAAAAACAGCATAAAATATATTCTTCATAAAGTACTGGGATTTAAAAATTATCTGTTCGTTTTTTCTCTCTATAAAATAGCTACTTTAAAAAGAGATAAAAACGAAAAAGATTTTTTTCATTTCATCCTTTGTATTCCCGAAAATACTATTGTGCTCGATATTGGAGCTAACATAGGAATAATGACGGTATATCTTGCAAAAAAAATAAACCCTACTCTTGTTTATAGTTTCGAGCCGATGCCTAATAA
>CAILDT010000016.1 GCA_903833025.1 uncultured Bacteroidota bacterium
AATAGCCCTCTTTCATAATTCATTTAGTTACCTATAAAGAGTTATCGTCATTGCGAGCTTTTCGCGAAGCAATCGTTGTACAATTCTTTTTAATAGATTGCTTCGAGCGAAAAGCCCTCGCAATGACGAACTTGATGAAATAAACAAAATAAATTATGAAAGATGGCTAATAAAACTTTCTCCATTAAAATAATTTATACTAATTTAGTGCCTCACTTTTAAAATTAAACAAAATGAAAAAACTTATTACTTTATCCTTTGCTTTATGTGTTTGTGTTGCTTTTACAAAAGCACAAACTTTTTCTGATGATTTCGAAGCCTACACTGTTGGCTCACCTCTTGGTCCGCAATCACCCGATTGGACAACCTGGACGCTTGGTGTGGACGGTGGAACAAACGATGTAAACGTTGCCAATACCGACAACCATACTACAGGCGGTTCAAAATCCATTTATTATTCTTCCACTTCTTCCACCGGCGGACCAACAGATTGTGTGCTACCTTTCGGCGGCACAGTGCTTAATACAGGGCAGTTTACTTATTCGGCGTGGTTTAAAATACCAACAGGCAAAACAGCGTATTTTAATTTTCAGGGAAACGGAACAATGGGAAATATGTACGCGCTCGATTGTTTTATGAGCACCACAGCAGGTATAAGCATTCAAAACAGTGGCACACAAGTGGCTACAGCTACACACCCTGTTAACACGTGGTTTCAGCTAACAATAAATGCAAACTTTAATACCAACGTTTGGGAACTATTGATAGATGGCGTATCGCAAGGCACTTGGGCTAATGCAATAAATCAACTTTATGCAATAGATAATTATCCGGCTGATGCAAATGCAAGTTACTGGATGGATGATGTAGCTTATACTATTACACCTTACACATTGCCTGCTGTAAATGCAGCCGTTACTAATGTTTCGGTACCAAATGGTTTAGTAAGTCAAACAAGAATTCCTTCTATAATAGTAAGAAACTTAGGCACTTCGCCCATCACTTCTTTCGACATAAATATAGTTGCTAACGGAACACCAAGTAATCAAACCATTTCGGGACAAAACATTGCTTCACTTGCTTATTATACAGTTACTGGCAATGCAGCAACATTAATTGCCGGCGCAAATACTTTTTCGGCAACGGTTAGCAATGTCAATGGTGCTGGGGCTGATGCCGATGCAAGTGATGATTCAAAAACGTATTCGTTTACACCCATTACACCTGCACCAGGTAAAGTGGTAGTTGCCGAAGAAGGTACAGGTACGTGGTGTCAATGGTGTCCACGTGGTGCTGTGTATATGGATTTGATGCACGCTAAGTACGATGGTTTTTTTGCTGGCATAGCTGTTCATAATAATGATGTGATGATGGATACTGCTTATAATGCCGCTATCGTTCCTTTTATTCCGGGCTTCCCAACTGCACTGGTTGATAGACTTACAGGCGTTGACCCATCTGCAATGGAAACAGATTTTTTAACTAGAGTTCAAGTTGCTCCAAAAGCATTTGTTGTTAATGGTGCTACTTATAATTCAGGTACTCGTCAGTTAAAAGTATCGTTAACATATACAATTCAACAAAATATTTCGGGAGATTATAAAGCTGCTTGTGTGTTAACACAGGACAGTGTACACGGAACAACAAGCCAATACAATCAGGCAAATGCTTATTCAGGCGGAGGTTCGGGCGTTATGGGCGGTTTCGAATTATTATCTAATCCAGTGCCTGCCGCGACAATGAATTATAATCACGTTGCTCGTGTTATCAGCCCCGATTTTGTTGGTTTACCAAGTGCGTTTGGTTCATCAGCTAATAGCGGACAAATATTTACTTACACCTTTACTTACAATTTACCAGCAACTTGGAATGCTAACAAAATAAACATCGTAGGTTTATTTATCGACCCAGCTGGATTAATTGATAACGCTGCTACTACAACCATTGCAGAAGCAGTTACTAACGGTTATGTTTCGGGTACAGAAGTAGGTACAACAGGTATTGCAGAAGCAAATCAACCGGATATGGAAATAAGTTTATTCCCAAATCCAACAAATGATAATGCTACGATACAATTAAATCTTGCAAAAGAATCAGCTGTACAAGTTGCAATATATAATGTAGCAGGTGCGTTGGTTGCGAAAAAAGATTATGGAAAACTTGCAGGAGGAATGATGTTGCCTATTGAATCATCTAAACTTAATGCAGGAATTTATTTTGTAAACATTAGTATTGATGGTAAATCATCAATGAAGAAGTTGGTGAAACAATAGACTTTTTTTATTATTCGAATTGAGTATTTCATCAAGTTCGTCATTGCGAGGGCTTTTCGCCCGAAGCAATCTATTTAAAAGAATTGTACTGGGATTGCTTCGCGAAAAGCTCGCAATGACGCTGTCCCCTTTATAAAATAACCGAATGGGTTGTGAAAGAGTTATAGTAATTAAAAGTTTATAATAAAAAAAGTCCCGTTATGAGAAATCATAACGGGACTTTTTATTTGTATTAATAATTATGCAACAACTCAACTATTCTCTTCCACAAAATGTATCAACGAATGAATAACTTTAATATGTATCTCCTGCGCTCTGTCGGCATATTTGGAGTGAGGTGCGCGTATTTCAATATCACATAACTTAGCTATCTTCCCACCGTCTTTTCCTGTTAAGCCAATCACAGTCATTCCTTTTTGTTTGGCAGCATTTATTGCATTAATCACATTAACACTGTTTCCACTTGTACTAATAGCAACCAGCACATCACCTTTGTTTCCTATTGCTTCCACGTATCGCGAAAATATTTTATCGAAACCATAATCGTTTCCTACACAAGTAATATGCGAAGCATCGGAGATAGAAACCGCAGGTAATGCCTTTCTGTTTTCACGAAACCGCCCGCTTAACTCTTCTGCAAAATGCATCGCATCACACATAGAACCACCGTTGCCACAGGAAATTACTTTGTTACCTTTTTTAAAAGCACTCACCAATGCCTTCCCTGCTTTTTCAATTGCAACAATGTTTTTTGGTTCTGCAATAAACTGTTGAAGTATAGTTTGTGCTTCTTTGAAGTTATCTTCTATCAATGATTTTTTCATTTGTACAATAAATTATTTCTGCGAAAGTACAAATAATCAATACAAATCACCTGCATCAATTAAATCTAAAACATCATCTGTTTTATTTTTACCCATCTTTTGTTTCGGGTTTGATAGTTCACTGTTGGTATGGTTCACATTGTTATCTCCGGAATCACTACTGTTATTAATATCTACAGCATTATACATTTGCTGATTATTATAAATAGATTTTGTTTTACCAAACTTAACTACAATTCCGAAGTTAACAAACAAACCTCCTTTTACCTTCTGCTGATAATATTCGTTATACGAATATATTATATACGGAGATTTTGTTGTCGGGAAAAACTGTACATTATTATGAGTGGTTAATCCTCCGCTCAAATAAAAATTAAAATGTTTGGTTGGCAATATATCCACTCGTGTACCAAGCAGAAACTCTGACCTTCCGAAGTATAATGTTTTATCATCATAAATATTTCCATATCCAATAGTATCTTTATTTGCAAACGTATAAAAGCCACCTTGTGGTTTTGCATATAAACTGGTGTGTACATATTTCCCAATCGGAATATTCAGCGATATGCTTCTTGGAAACTGAAGACTGAAATTTGTTTTATCCAATCTCCCTACACGAATGCCTATATAAGGCAGGTTTAGAAGATTGCCATAAAGAAACGAACGCGTAAACCCAACTCTAAAACTAAATCTGTCGCTTAGCGCACAATTATATAACAAGGTGGTTGATAGGCGAAGTATTCTGGTATAGCTATATCCATTGTCTTGCGTAATAAAAGGAGCTACTTCAACAAAGAAGATACTTTTTTTGCCGTTGTTATAAAGTCCCCTGAAACCTAAGTAAGTTTTAGATAATGTATGTTCGCTTATGCCTCCAAACTTCAAGTTTAAAGCAGTGTATCCACCAGTAACCAAAAAATGTACGTTAGATATTTTGGTGCTATCTTTATTATAAAAATCTTTTGTTATAACAGGAAGATTAAATCCCATCGAAAACTGGCTTATCTGATACGATTTTAATTTTTTGTAAACAGGATTCAAGGTATCAAACTTCCTTTCGTTAGGCGCATAATAATCAACATAAAATGTATTGCTGAAATAATGTTTAGGAAGTTTAATTGGTTTTGTTTTTATAATTGTACTGTCGTTATCAAACGCTAAAAGCTTTGTAACGCTAATTACAAAGCTTATTAAAACAATACCAATTACTTTTCGATTAGTCATCTTTATTAATTCCCACCTCCAGCCGACTTAATTACTTCAGCTATAAAATCCTTTTCTGCTTTTCGTACCGCAGCTACTTTTTTCACTGGAAGTATCTTTTTAAATTTATCGTAGTACTCTTTATTTATCTCATATTCCTTTTGTTTTACAAGCAATTCAGCGTTTAAATATTCTTCTGCTTCTTTATCCGTTTCAAAGTTATAGTTCGTATTCGAATTATATTTTTGCCTGAACGCTTTGCGAACAGCATCTAACTTATCATTCATTTCATTGTAGAGGGGCCAGAATGCTTCCGCTTCTTTAGGAGCAAAGTTTACTTTCTTATTGATAAAAGCAGCTCTCAACGCTTCTATCTTTTCCTTTTTCGAATCTGATTGTGCGTAAGTACCACAAACAAAAAACAAAATAAACGAAGCGAAGAAAATATATTTGTAAAAAGGTTTCATTCTGTTTTGTTACTTTCTGTTTTTATTTACTGCAGTAGAATCAGCTGTTGTAGTCCACAATATTTTTCAGTGTTTTCAGTTGCCACCAGTGTTATTGATATGCACACTCAATTCATGG
>CAILDT010000017.1 GCA_903833025.1 uncultured Bacteroidota bacterium
ATCTGTTAGCGGTCGGCAATCATCTGTTAGCGGTCGGCTGTCATCTGTTAGCGGTCGGCAATCATCTGTTAGCGGTCGGCTGTCATCTGTTAGCGGTCGGCTGTCATCTGTTAGGGGTCGGCAATCATCTGTTAGCGCTCGGCAATCATCTGTTAGCGCTCGGCTAACAGCGCACTATTTTTCGCTAATATTTAAAATTCAATCAATTACAAAAAAACCTTGACAAAGCAGGTCCAAAACAACAAAAATCATCAAAAAACAAGAATTTCCTAACCGTTTTTTAGCCGCCGGCTTTTTTAACCTTATAATTTGCCTCCATCAAAAGTTTAAGCACTTTATCTCTATGGTCGCCTTGCAGTAAAATTTCCTTGTTTTTAACACTTCCGCCAACTCCACATTTTTGTTTCAGCATTTTGCCAAGCGTTTCCAAATCATCTTCGTTGCCTATAAAATCGGTGATACGGGTAACTAATTTACCACCACCTAATCTATCTAAAAACACTTTTAAATTTTGCTGTTGTGGAGGCAACGAAGGTTTTACAACAGGTTTTTGATTTTGAAACACAAAATCTTTATTAGTGGAATACACCACCCCGAGATGTTTGTTTTTTTTTGACATAGTATCAAATATTAATATTTAAATCCTGAAAATTAATAAGAAACTAATTTATCATTTTGACAAATTACCATATCAGCATTTTGATGAGCAAAAAGAACAGTAATCCAATGATGATTTGTTTCAATTAACTGAAATAACTGTTTGTTACTAATATTCCCAATTTCTAATAAAAACACTTTAGGAGGTGCGCCTTTCACAATATAATATTCCATAAAATCCGTATCTTTTGTAATAATAATTCGATTTTGTTCTATGGCAATTCTTCTAATTTCAGAATCATTCATCAAATGTCCGGCATTAAAATAAGTAGTGTGAATGGCATCAAAATCAAACTCTTTTAATTTGGAAGCTAAAGAAAAAGGTAATTGAGTATCGATAAGAAAACGAAGCATATTTATTTCGTTAAAGGCAAAATGTTTTTAGTATTTGCCATAAACGAAGCATAATGTAAACAAGCTTGTATATCCTTTTTTTCAATATACGGATAATCTTTCAAAATATCATCATTCGTCATTCCTGAAGCCAAAAGTTCGAGCATTTGCGAAACAGTAAAACGCATATTGCGTATAGTAGGTTTACTATTGCAAACTTCTGGATTGATGGTAATGCGAGCTAAAAGGTTTTCCATTTTTTTTGTTTTTATTTATGCAAAGGTAACACATTTTTAAGGAACCAATCTAAATTAGCTTAACAAATTTTAACACCCATGCATAACGGCAATAACCAAAGTTTTATTTTGTGAAATGGTAATAATAAGTACATTTGCCATCCAAATTTAAAAAACAAATAAAACTATGAATAATCGTATGCTATCAAAACTAATGATTTTACCACTTGCACTGTTAATTACTAACATTGCCATTTCTCAAACCAACAAAGATGCTACCTTGATGACAATCGGCGGCAATAAAGTTACCGTAAGCGAATTTGAGAGCGTGTATCATAAAAACAATACCAAAGAAACAGCAAATGATGCCAAATCGTTAAACGATTATATGGACTTATTTGTGAACTTTAAACTAAAAGTAAAAGAAGCCGAAGAACTGGGTTTAGATACTGCAAAATCGTTCAGAGATGAATTGGCAGGATACCGCAAACAGCTTGCACAACCTTATTTAACTGATAAAGATGTGAACGAAAAATTGCTTCAGGAAACATACGACAGGATGAAAACCGACATTCACGCAGCACACATATTAGTAAAAGTGGGCGAAAGCGCGTTGCCAAAAGATACTTTAGAAGCATATTATATGATTACCCTTATTAGAGATGCTGTAATGGGAAAAGCAATATCACCAGCACAAATAGCCGAATATGATAACCTTTTGAAAAAAGCAATTGGGTTTTCAAAAACTTCTACTCACGCTGATACAGTGATGTATAAAGCAAAATTGGAGGCGGTTAAAAAACTTGCTACCAAAACAAATGTTGCTGGCGATAAATTTGGAATTATTGCAGCTTTATCGGTTCCTAATGATGATGCCGTAACACTTGCAAAAGGAGTAAAAGAAAGAACGCTATCCGGCGACCCATCAGCAAAAGATAATGGCGGAGATTTAGGATATTTTACCTCTATGCAAATGGTTTACCCTTTCGAAACAATGGCGTACAATACCAAAGTGGGCGATATTTCTCAACCAATTCGTACTCGTTATGGTTACCACATTATTAAAGTAATTGATAAACGTCCGGCACAAGGAGAAGTATTGGTAGCGCACATAATGATTAAAACTCCACCCAATATGGGTAAGGAAGATTCGCTAAACGGGTTTAATAAAATAACCGAAATATATGGTAAATTAAAAGCAGGCACATCTAAATTTGATGAACTTGCACAACAATATTCAGATGATAAAGCATCAGCAAAAAAAGGTGGAGAGTTACCTTGGTTTGGAACAAATAAAATGCCTGCTGAATTTGAAAAAGTTGCATTTGCATTAAAAAATAAAGGAGATTATAGTGAAATAATGAGAACAAAATATGGCTGGCATATTATTAAATTATTAGACAAACGTGGTTTGGCTAAGTTTGAAGATATGAAAGCAGAATTAAAAGGAAAAGTTACTAAAGACTCCCGTGCACAAGTTGGCAGAGAATCGCTTATCGCAAAAATAAAAACCGAATACAAATTTAAAGAAGATACAAAAACTCGTGATGAGTTTTACAAAGTGATAGATACTGCTTTGTTTGAAGGACATTGGGATGCTGCTAAAGCAAAAGGACTAACAAAACCGATGTTTAACCTCAATGATAAAAAATATACACAAACAGACTTCGCAAACTTTATTTCTGCTCACCAAAGCAAACGCCCAAAAACAGAAGTGAATATGGTGGTAAATAATTTGTACAAACAATTTGTGGATGAATCGGTAATTGGTTACGAAGAAAGTAGATTGGATACAAAAGATC
>CAILDT010000018.1 GCA_903833025.1 uncultured Bacteroidota bacterium
AAGGCACGAGTACACAAGGCACGAGTACACAAGGCACGAGTACACAAGGCACGAGTACACAAGGCACGAGTACACAAGGCACGAGTACACAAGGCACGAGTTCACAAGAATTCTATGAAGCCGTCAAAGCTTTGAATATTAAAATCACTACAAGTCTCCTGCAGCAATATCTGCTCAAGTATGCGAATCAAGCGGCTTTAATTATCGAGAACGTCGATGAATTAAAAACCATGTATGATGCTTGTAATAAACAGAGCGAGGCGAAGCTCTACAGCTAGGGGGCTAGCCGCCCCCTAAAACCCCCCATAGGGGGTATCCCCCTACGACCCCCATTAGGGCAAATGCGTTAGTAAAGACCATACAACTCGGGTGCAATATTTACACCCATTTTATTTTTTACCAAAAAATTGAATACTTATAAGTAAAATTAGCAAATGCATTACACATCAAACATACGGCACAACGACAAAAGCAACGAATCATCATGTCAATCAGCAAATTCAAAAACTTTCTCAAGCGCACCGGCCTCGACGAAAAACCCTTCCAACTGGACTGTTTTCAATGGTGTTTGGATAGGGAAGCGCAGCACATCGAGACACAAGCATCTCTCCCAGTAGAGGGTGAACATTCCCCTAAATGGGGGTTTGGGGGGTTTCCCCCCATGGGTATACTCGCCCTCGAAATGGGACTCGGCAAGACTATTATTATGCTCGGTCTAATCGAATGCAACTTTAAAAAAAATACCCTCATTATTCTCCCGCGCACTTTACTCGACCAGTGGGAAAAATGTATAAAAAAATTCTTCGGGCATCAGCCGCTCGTCTATCACGGCTCACGACCCAAAAATCTTAAACTCACTCTCTCCCAAATAAAAAACAAACCCATTATTTTAACCACCTATGGGCAAATTTCCCACCCATCCGTAAAACAAAGCCGCCGAGGCCGCCTCCCCTCTCTGCTCCATTATATCCAGTGGGATCGCCTTATTTGCGATGAGGCGCATCACATCAGCCATAAAAAAACCAATGAACATAAAGGTGTCCTTGCCTTAAAAGCTAACATCAAATGGCTAGTAACCGGTACACCCATCCAAAACAACGAACAGGAACTCCATAATCTGTTTACTCTCCTCGGTTTTGAAAATGACAAACATTATTATAATCAAGGCACCAATTACGCCGACACTATAAATTATTTCGTCTATCATAAAACCAAAGCGGATGCGGGTATAAATTTACCACTCCTAAAAGAACACACCGAAATCGTTCAGTGGACGAATGCAAAAGAAAGAGAATTCTCGTCGCATATTCATTCGCTCCTCGAGTGTTGTAACGTACCGCTGAAAGCGCCTGCCCTAGAAATATTAGACACGGTAACCGACGCAAAAACCGCACTGGGCTTGCGCTTCAAATATATGTCAAAAGCCAAACAGGTGTGTATCTATCCACCCATGCTTCTAAAAAATGAAAAAACATTAGCAGAAAGCAAAATCAATGCGATTATAAAAACGTTAACCAGTCGCCACAATAACGGGAACGGCAAGATCGTGTTCTGCCACTATTATGCGGAAATAGACGCTCTAGCTCACAGACTAGCAGAACAAGGTATAATGAAAATTCAAAAGTTTGATGGCCGGATTAAAACCCGCAAAGAACAAGAAGAAATTCTCACCGACCCCACGACGGAAGTGCTCTTGGCGCAAATCAAAATGTGCCGCGAAGGCCTTAATCTACAAGATAATTATAGCGAGGTGTATTTCCCGAGCCCCGACTTTAATCCGTCGATTGAAGATCAGGCGATTGCGCGGTGCTGGCGCATTGGCCAAACGAAGGAAGTCAATGTATTTCGGTATATTATGGAACCGACGGACATCTCCGAAGAAAAAAAACAAGCGGAGCCGGTTCAACAAAAAATCTATTCAATGGATACCTATTCCGCTTCAACCCAAGAATATAAACGAGAGATTATTGAAAGAATGTATAGATATGCTTGCTTATAATGCTATAGATATGCTTGCTTATAATGCTATAGATATGCTTGCTTATAATGCTATAGATATGCTTGCTTATAATGCTTACTTCGTACCAAACCCCATTATCTTTTCAAAAATATCGCCTCCGGAGACTTCAGGTTCAACATATTTCAGCGGTAATAAGGCTTTTATCTGCTCAGTACAACAGCAGCGCCCGAATAAATCATATATATAAAAACGAAACCAATAATCCGCCTTGAGAGATGCATTCAGAATCTCTTGTTGAAACATTTTATCAATCATGGAAAAAGCTGTATTCAAAAAAAGAATCACATTGATAATGTTTTTTTTCTGTTGGAATAAATCGTTCGCCCGTTTCTTATATTTCCTCTCCACTGCATTTTGTCGTTGATAAGCCGTAATATACCGCAACTCATTCTTCACATGTTTTAAATCCGTGACCATTTTCGCCCGATAATCGTCAATCTTTTTAATGACTGAAAAGACATTTGTATTGTAGAGTAAAGGATAAGTATACCGTATTTTCTGCGGAATAATAAATTGATTCGTCTCTTTAATATCGGCGATATCGCCTTCAATCCGCACCATATTGTCCCGCATATTATTAATCAATTCATTTTCGGCATGTAAGCGCTCTTGATAAACATTACCAAGCATCTCATTTTCGGCTGCGGCTATTTCACCTTCTGCATTGGCTATTTCACCTCCCCCTCTTACATCTTTCTTTTCACCCATATAAGCTAAGCTAATTTTCCTCTTCAGTTTTTCACAATGCCGTTCCATCGTCTCCTTATTCAAAATCGGATTACTAAACAGCAGCACTTGTCCTGATTGAAACTCAATAAAGGATTGTAATTTATCATATTGATAAGCCGATATGCGATGAGCCTCCGCAGCCGCATCCAGTTTGGAATAATTAATAATTGCTAAAATAAAAGTGACTAAAGCCGATAAGCCCGCCAAAATATATGGACTTGCGCTCAAAGGTGCTTGAATAACCGTAATCAAGCCGGATATAAAAAGCGCGGGAAACATGAGCCAATTTAATATGGTGACTAAATAAGCCCGCGTTTCCATATAAATCGTCTTTTGCCCCTTGATGTAACTTGCTAGAATATCCAAGGCCGAAGAATAGCGGTGCACAATATCCTGCTCATAGGCCTTATTAATTTGTGAGCGTACATCATTATAGGATAATTTATTATAATGTATACCGCCCTCACTAATATCAACAAGACCATTCTTGTCCCATTCCATATCACAACAAGCTTTATCATTTGACTGCGTTTCAATGTCTGAATCACTGGGTTCACTGCCGTATGCATCGTGACTATCGATACCCACCTCTTCTTCGATATTTATTACAATATTATCTTTAGTTGTATTCATTATATTATCAATATATTATCAATATATATAATGCCTTCTCGAACGCGTAAAAATAACAAACTAACTAGTAAAGGCTGGTCTAACGAAGCCCCCAAAAATAAAGAACGCACCACAATGCAAAAACAATGCGGCAGCAAATGTTTCTTAGGTCCTGTCGGCGAAAGTTGTTTCCCAATTTGTACCAAAGGTACCTGTAAAGTCAATAAAAAAGGCGTGTATGCGGCGTATGTAAGAGCGCGCGAATATGGCTCGCCAAAGATGAAAAAAAAACACCACAAAACCCATAAGCTGTATGGGCATAATCATAGCAAGAAATTATACCAAAAGATCGCCTCCAAAGCTAAAACCCTCCTCAAGAAATACTTTTGAAAACAATACTTTTGGAAAAAATACTTTTGGAAAAAATACTTTTGGAAAAAGTATCACAAAACATTTTGATCTAATTTTTTGTGATGTTTTTGCGCAACCTTTCCCAAAGGTTGTTGTTTTGGCGCAACCTTTCCCAAAGGTTGTTGTTTTGGTGCAACCTTTCCCAAAGG
>CAILDT010000019.1 GCA_903833025.1 uncultured Bacteroidota bacterium
CTATTTCCTGTTCTCAACCTAAATCGAAAATGGCTGTTTACGGAAATGTTTTCGATTCGGTAATGCTTAACGAAACAGGCGTGTTTCGTGGGTTTAATTTAGGAGATAAAATGGATTCGGTGAAATTAAAAGAATCAGGTAAAGCTATGGAATCAGATAACGGATATTTGTATTATGAAGTAAAGTTAGATACCGCCTGCTCTTTCAACATTACTTATAACTTCGATGAAAAGGGACTAAGCGAAATACAATCGGATATTTATGTAAACAATGCAACTATTACAGATGAAGTGTTTTCGAAATTCAAAACTTACTTTGATAGGCGTTATGGCGAAAGTCAAAGCCATCAAGGATATACTGTCTGGACGGTAAAGAGTGAAAAGTTTGGCATTGTAAGAATTAATTTAAGTGATGAGAGTTCTCATTTTATTACAAAAAAAGCCCCAGGAAAAATCTCTCTCTGGATATACCCCGATAAAGAATATTTATAGATGGCAAAAGAAATTTTGTTAGAAGTTAAAAATTTAGTTACCGAATTTCGTAGTGATGCAAACACGATAAAAGCGGTTGACAATGTTTCATTTTCTCTTTCGCGTGGCGAAACCATCGGTATAGTTGGCGAATCGGGTTCGGGCAAATCCGTTACATCGTTATCCATTATGCGATTAATTCCCAATCCTCCTGGAAAGATAACCAGCGGAGAAATAATATATCACTCCAAAGCAAAAGGAAAAATAGACATTACATCAATTTCGGAAAAGGAAATGCAATCGTTGCGAGGTAATGATATAGCAATGATTTTTCAGGAACCGATGACTTCGCTCAATCCTGTGTTTACCTGTGGCAATCAAGTTATGGAAGCAATACTGCTTCATCAGCAGGTATCAAAAGCAGAAGCAAAACAAAAAACAATTAACCTGTTTAAAAAAGTACAACTTTCTCGTCCTGAAACAATATTCCGTAGTTATCCGCATCAACTATCAGGTGGACAGAAACAAAGAGTGATGATTGCAATAGCGATGAGTTGCAATCCAAACATACTTATAGCCGATGAACCGACAACTGCTTTGGATGTAACTGTACAAGCAACTATAATAGATTTGATGCAGGAATTGCAACGCGAAAATGATATGGGAATTGTATTCATCACCCACGATTTAGGAGTGATAGCAGAGCTTGCAGATAAGGTGGTGGTAATGTATAAAGGCAAAATAGTGGAGCAGGGTAATGTATTGGATATATTCTCGAACCCTCAACATCCCTACACAAAAGGACTTTTGGCTTGTCGCCCTCCTTTGGATAAAAGATTAAAGTGGTTGCCAACAGTCGCCGACTTTATGAAAACAAATGAAGCAGGAGAGATTATTGAAAATAAACAATCGGTAAATGATAGTATCGAAAAGCTTGTTATTACTAATAATAAACGGATGGAAGCACATAAGAAAATGTATGCGAAAGAACCTGTGCTTCAATTGAAAAATATAAAAACATCATTCCCTATCAATAAAGGAATGTTTGGCAAACCAACGGCTTTTGTAAATGCTGTAGATGATATTACGTTTGATGTTTATCCGGGTGAAACACTTGGTTTGGTTGGAGAATCAGGATGCGGGAAGACTACATTGGGAAGAACAATTTTAAGATTGATAGAACCCACTTCAGGAACAATTATTTTAAATGGAAAAGATATAACCCATATAAGTACTGCGGAAATGAGGTCATTGCGAAAAGATATTCAGATTATATTTCAAGACCCTTACTCCTCCCTCAACCCTCGTATCACCATTGGCAATGCTATTATGGAGCCAATGCAAGTTCATAAGGTTTTGGAGAATAATATAGAGCGGAAGAAACGAGTTATAGGATTATTGGAACGTGTGAATATGAATGAATCGCAATTTAACCGTTATCCACATGAATTTTCAGGCGGACAACGACAACGTATTTGTATTGCAAGGGCATTGGCTTTACGTCCTAAATTTATTATTTGCGATGAATCTGTTTCAGCTTTGGATGTTTCAGTTCAGGCACAAGTATTAAATTTGCTGAATGAATTGAAACGCGAATTCAATTTTACATATATCTTCATCTCCCACGATTTATCAGTTGTAAAATTTATGAGCGATAGAATGGTAGTGATGAATAAGGGAAAGATAGAAGAAATGGGAGATGCGGATAGTATTTATAATAATCCAAGAACAGAATACACAAGAAAATTAATTAGTGCGATTCC
>CAILDT010000020.1 GCA_903833025.1 uncultured Bacteroidota bacterium
AATATTCGTTGTCGTTGCGCTCAGGTCTGTTCGTTACGTTCGGTCTTACAATTACCGATAACGTTTGAAGGATTTATGAAGTTAAAAAAAGGGGGTTCTCGCAGACACTTCAAAGTTAGCGATTCCGCCCCCCTTTTTTTAATTTCATAAATCCTATGTTAGAGGAAGTTTTGTCTTTTTTCCCGCGTCAATGTTGAGTTTCAAAGGTTTTGTTGTTAATGTTTCGTTGCTAATGTTTCGGGTACAAATATACTATTTAAGTTCGGTTGTTCGTTGTTGAGTGCTTTTCTTCCGTAAGTTCGGCAAAGGTTAAAATTGGTGTCAAATCGTTAATATCAGCGTCTTTTTTCTCTTCCTTGCGTCATTTTTGGCTTCCTTGCATCTTGGTAACTCTTCCTTGCGTCTTTTTTGGCTTCCTCGCGTCTTGGTAACTCTTCCTTGTGTCTTATAAGGCTTCCACGCATCTTGGTAAGTCTTCCTTGCATCATTTTTCGGCTTCCTTGCGTCTTTTTCTTCTTCCTCGCATCATTGTAAGTCTTCCTTGCATCATAGCGGTAAATTTATTTATTGGAGCGGGTTTCACAAAAAGTATATTCTTGTTTGTTGATTAAATACATTAGCTTTGCGCCCTAATAAATTAAATACATAATATTATGACAGCAGTAAAAATAATAATTTTAGCACGTTTGGAAGAAGTTCCAACAATTGGGCAGTTCACGATTGATAGCTATATAAGGGATTCGGGCGACTTCTCAACTTATAAACCTGCGAAATATACTGCTGGTTTCTTAACTGCTTTACAGGCAAAAGCGGTTTTGGTAAATGGTATTGTAAATCCTGTTGTTTTGACAAGTGAGTTAAAAGTTATCACTTTGCGTTTAACTAATAGTGTTCTTGGTTTGAGAAACACTATGAATCTTTTGGAAGGTTATGTTGCTGATGCAACTGGTTTAACCGTTGCTGCTGCCGATTTCGGCATTCATCAAGTAAGACAAAAAATAAATTCGGGAGATGTTGAAGGTCTGAACGGTGCATTGAGTACGCTGTTGACTAATATTAATAATAATTTGACTGCCTTAAATACTGCTGATTATCCTGTTGGTGCTGAAACTGCACTTGCAGCAGTTAAGCTAAATATTTTTAATGATAATGCCGCACAGAATGTGAAAGAGGGGGCAAGGGCTGATTTGGTGGTTGCGAACATTGGTGTTATTAATGATTTCTTAAAAGATATTAAAGCGATTTGGGCTGACGGAAAAAGGTTGTATAAAATTAGTAACAAAACAAAATTGAAAGATTATACTAATAGTGCAATCATTAAACGTATTAGAAATGATGAGTTGCATACTTTAATTATTGGTAAGGTGTTAAATAAAATTGGTAAAATAGAAGTGGATGCAAAAATTAAAGCTCGTCCTTCTATTGCAGGTAAGAGAGGTAAAACTGTTAAAAGCGGTGCTGATGGCAGTTATGAATTAAAAGGTTTGCGCCCTACTACTTATTTAATTACTGTTACTTTGAAAGATGGTAGTATGTTTGCGGTGAATGGTGATGCTAAAACTAATACTACTGTTACTTTGGATTTGCAACAACCTGCTTAATTTATTTGCAAATTAAAAATGAAAAATCCCGCTCTTGAAAAAGGGCGGGATTTTTTTTATTGATTAAATAGTTACCGAGTGAAAAAAAACACCCAAAAATTAATTAAATAATATTTTGCCTTCTGATATTAGTTCTTTTACTGTTTTTCTTTTATTACGCCCTATAATAACAGACATATCTAAAATTTCTGTGATTGGAGTAAAAAATGACAAAGGTGTTTCTCCTTCTAATTGTTTAAATGCAGTTGAATTTATTCCAATAACCTTACCTTTGTGTAAAATAGGACCTCCACTTGCACCTCCTAGAATCAAAACAGAAGTTTGATAGCAAGGAGATTTTAAAAAAGCCCCTGTTCCATTCGGATAAAATTCTTCTATAATACCATTTTGCCATACACCATTAAATGCACCTATCTGTTCTTTACCATCAGGTATTATGGTTGATTCGGGATAAGCAAATGTTTTTATTTCATCCTTAATATTAGGTGCATTTTTTGAAAGTTGAAAATATAATGTTTCAATAGGAACTTTAATTAATTTATTCTTTTTTATTATAACATCACTAAGCATACCTATTGCAATATCCGCTACCGAATGATATACAAAATGTTCAAGGCGTCTTAAATAAGTTTTCCCTTTTGAAGTTTGAATTGCAAAAAACGGATTAATAGGTTGCTCGTTATCATCAAACATCACGTGCTTTGCTGTAATAAAACCACCAAGAGGATTGATAAAAAAACCTGTTGCAACAAAAGTGAATTCTTTCGTTTTAATATCACCTGTAAGAATTGGGAAAACTGCCTCATTGGGAGATACTTCTTCTCCCTTATTTGTTTTTAAAACTCGTTCCATAGTACTGCTTAATTTAAAAAGAACGTATCGCTCTAACGTGACAAGAGGTATTCTTATTTAGGTTGTGTTTGTCACCAGCCCAAAAACTTTGTACCCAAGCCAAGTTTAATGCACCTTCAGTAGAGCTCCAGTAGTAGTTAAGAACAAAACCGCCAACTAAACTTCGGTTTATGAAAAGTTGATTTAACTCTGCTTTACTAGGCAAATACCAATCATTATAGCCACTTAAACTTAAATTGTTACATAATATTGCTGCATAGCTGCCTGACCCTTGTACTGTAACAATGCTGTTAGTGTTTGCTAAACCTGTCCCTATTATTGAATCTATTGCACCTGTAGTTAAATAACTACCATTATACCACATTGAACCTGCGCTTTGGTCTGATGGTGCAGCGATTAGACCGTGTAGACCACTGCCATCAATATAAAATATTATACCACCTTGGTAACTTTGTCCTATCACTAATGACGTTGTAAAGCTAACTTCATTACCATAAGCAGTACCAATACTATTTGTAGCAAATGCTCTGATATAATAAGTTGTACCTACTGTTAATCCAGTTAAATTGGATGAAAAGTTTCCTGTACCTGTTCCACTATAAGTTAAAGTGCTTGATGTTGTAGGGCTTCCAGTTGTGTTCCAACAAACACCCCTTGCAGAAACCGAAGCACCTCCATCACTTGAAATATTACCACCGCTAAACGCAGAAGAAGAAGTAATTGATGTTGCTGACGTAGTAGTAAGCGTTGGTAATGTAGTGGCTCCGCAAATAAATGTTTGTTCATTTCCATAAACTGTTCCAGAAACATAAGTTGCATAAGCCCTTACAAAATATGTTGTGCTTGCATTAAGACCTGTCATATTTGAAATAAAGCTACCTGTACCAGTACCACTTGCAACTGTACTACTGGATGTTGTTGGGTTTGCAGAAGTTCCATAACAAATGCCTTTGCCTGTTATGGTTATACTACCTGCGCTTGATACGATTCCTCCACTTGTGGCTGTAGTTGCGGTAATGGAGGTAATTGAATTTGTTGTAACTGATATTCCAAGTGTTGTTGTAAAAGTAATCTCATTGCCATATGCTGTTCCTAAATTATTTTTTATAAAACCTCTGATATAATAAGTTGTACTTGGAGTTAGTGATGTAAGTTGTCCTGTAAAATCTCCTGTTGAATTAAATTGCCCATAGTTAGCAAGGGCAATAGTTGTTGGGTTATGCGAAGTGCCGAAACAAACGCCAACTGTATTAACGCTTGTATTAGCATTACCACTATATTGCATTGAAACCGTTGCAGTAGTTGCCAGTATTGCACTTGCGGGTAATGTTGTTACCGAAGGCGGACATTCAAGGCAAGAACCACCGCAATCAATACCTGTTTCATCTCCGTCCTGCACACCATTGTGGCAGTTTGTGCGTTTGCAGGAATTGAAACTAATTGCGATTAAGATTAGCGAAATGTAAATTTTTGTTTTCATTTGTTTTGATTTTAGTTTGTAAAGGTATTAATTTTCTTTTTTAGCAAATAATCTGTATCCTAACATAAAATTGTATTCCATAATAGGGAGCATTGTAGCTGTGTTGAAGCCAATGCCTGTGTCCCAAGAAAAACAAAATCGTTTTGTAATATGTATTTCTGCGCCTGTTCTAAATAGAGGCGCAAAGCCAGTAATTGTTTTTACTGAATCAATATATGTTGTTTCGTACACTCCATTATTTATAAATTGCGGTTGCGAATAATCTTTAACATAAGTGCGAACATTGATAGAAGCAGCAATGTACCAATTCCAATGGCTATTATCTTTCGTAAAAATTCTTTTTAAGTCAAGTCCATAAGAAGAATATTTTAAACCAAAATTAGTAAGTTCGCTTGTGGAATACTTTTGATTAGTGCGTAGATATTGGTAATTGGCTCGTAAGGAAATTTTATGTACTGAAAAATATCTTTCTAAATAAATTGAAAATGGAACAACTAAATGAGTAGAATTAGAATTAGAATTACCATAAACATAAGAAGTTGCAACTGCTGTATTAATATAAAATGGTGATAAAGCAACGGACAACATCCATTTGTATTTGTATTTATTTTCTATGGCTGGTCTTGGTGGGCGGGGTGTGCGTGGTTCTCGTTGTGGGGTGTATGCTTGTTGTCTTTGTTGGGGCGCATTATTTAATCCTTGTCTTAAACAATCATTTGTAGTTATTGTAAAATCTCCGCTCCAACTGTTTCCTGTTGTTCTTTCATACGCATAAAATTTATGATACCCTTTGGATAAATATGTTGTGATAGTTCCTTCTTGCCCACAATTAGGGGCTTCTTGATTAAAATAGTTACTGAAAGTACCCATATATCTGCTGTCAATATAAAGCGAAACATCGTTTGAATAAGAAATATATGTTATGTAAAAAGAAACTTTTACAGGTATTAAAGCATCGTTGTAGATTCTATCAACATTTAGGTAATCCAATTTATTTATTTCTCCAATCCAAATTGCGAAATTCAAATTTGCACCTGCTTCCTGTATTCCCATTGATGTTACTCCTATTACTTCTCCTTTTGAATTAAAGAGAGCACCACCGCTACTTCCGTGTGTTATTTCAGCATTGGTTTGAATGATTGTTCTTTTTGTCCCTGCCATAATATTTGCCACTAAACCTTTACTAACAGTATTCATTAAAGCAATGTCATAAGGAGTTCCTATAGCCCAAGCGTCTTCTCCTTTTTTGGGTAAAGTGTTTGCAATTTTTGCAGCAGGGAATTTTTGGTTTGGGAAATTCTTTACAATTGAAAATTTGATTAAG
>CAILDT010000021.1 GCA_903833025.1 uncultured Bacteroidota bacterium
CTTGAAAAGATATTTAGAAAGAAAAAAACTAATTAGTAAGAACCATTTGTTTCGTATCAATAATCTTTCCATCGACAATTAAACTATATAGAAATATACCTGGCTTAAGTTCAGAACCGGAAATTGTAATTTTAGACCTTCCTTTTTCGGAAATAATGTAGGACTTTACTTGAGTGCCTTGTAAGTTGTATATATTAATTAAAGCATTTGAAACATTGTTATCAACGTTGTATTCAATTTCTGTGTTATATGAAAAATTATTTGGTACTGCAATAATAATTAAAATTGTCTACGTTTCAAAATATACTTTTAAACTTTGGTTTTTTATTTTCCCTGTTTCACTAAAGAAATCCCTTAAAAACTCCTTTCGCGTTAAAGTTTGCCTCTTTAACGTCAAAAACATTTGCTTTAGCATTAAAGAGTTTCTTTTTAACATTAAAGTTTGCTTCTTTGAAGCGAAAGACATTTGCTTTAGTGTCAAAGAGTTTCTCTTTGAAGTGAATGAGTTTCCCTTTAACATTAAAGGTTGCCGCTTTAAATTTAAAGTTTGGTCCATTAACGTTAATGGTTGCTCCATTAAAGTTAAAGAGAGTTCCTTTAAGTGTAATGGAACATTATTTAAGTATAATGGAGCCCTAATGGGATTTATTGAATTTTTTGTTCATAATCAATTACTTACGTTTTTGAAAAATTGCTTTTTTGTGAATTTTAACCGTTTTTTGGAAGAAAAAGAGAGGGTTAAAAGAAATTTTGAAAAGGGATTTTTAAATTAATTGTTCATAAGTTTCGTAAATATATTAAATATGTATCTCTTTTAATTTTACTTTTGTCCCACGCTTCTCTAGATAATCATCCTTAAAAAATGATTAAGAACAAATCCCGAGGCAAGGGATAAGCAAAGAAGAAAAAGGAAAACTCTTCCAATTAAGGTCATAAAATTTAGTTTTTATGATTTTATTTTCGAGCAATCAAAATAAAATCGTAAACCTTTAAACTAAATTAATATGATAAACTACAGCAAAACCATCGTTTTTTACAACATTTACCTAACCCTTATGGTGCCTTACGCACTTATTACAGGGCAGGCAGGACGGCTTGGGCTTACAGCCCAACAAATTTTAGACCTTCCGGCTTTTTTAGCTCGTTGGAATTTAGCTTATGCAGCATATCTTTCACCCTTATCTTATGGGCGATTATCAACAGCACAAATAAATGCTTTGTACCGCGAAATAAAAATTTATATGGATGCTTTGAAGCAGCAATTGAAAAATAATCCATCGCTTGTGCTTACCGAAGCGGATTATATCTTTTTTGATATTCATAAAGATGCTGTTCGCAGAGGCAATATACCAGCTCCAACAGAAGAAGCAGGTGTTGAATCAAAAAACGTTGCTCATTTAAATAACGAATATCGTGCTTATGATGTTGCTAACCCTACAAAAGCAGGTAAACCAAAAGACGTAAAACGTATAAAAGTAAAATTGTTAGTTTTAAAAGCTATTACGCCTCCTCCAACTATTGATATGCTTGTGGTAGAAATGGAAAGCGGGGCAATGCTTTTTGATATACCTTTTACCATTGACCAGGTGGGTTGGATTGCTTATGTTGCTATTTGTTTTGTAAACGACAGCGGCGAAAGTGAATATTCTGCTATTATTGCTACTCCGATTATTTAATTCAGAGTTTATAGTCAAAAATTAAAAGTTAAAACCCGCTCTATTGAAGAGCGGGTTTTTTTATTTCAACCTCCCATCACAATATTATTTGTTCTTATTAATATTTTCACAACCTTTACCGAATATTTTAAAACATCAATTAAGATGAAAAAACAAGTACAACTATTTCTTATCGCAATGGCTCTTGTATCGTGCAATATGATAAAGAAATCGCAGGGTACAAGCAAAAACAACTTGCCTGTTATTAATTTAGATACCGTAAAAATATCTGCTAAAACTCCCGAACCACCGCAATACCAAGCATCGTTTACAAAACTTACTGATTTAATACATACCAAATTGGAAGTTAGTTTCGATTGGGACAAACAAACAATGAACGGCAAAGCAACCATCACTGCCCGACCGTACTTTTACCCAACCGCCCAATTGGTGCTGGATGCACGAGCAATGGAAATAAAAGAAGTAACGCTTATTAAAAAAGAATTTGTTACCACTGTAAGTAAAAACGTGAAACAAGACAATACTTCGACAAGCTCAGCTCACCGGAAAATATACGAACCACTAACCACCACCACCGATACCATTACTTCCAAAGTGCCTTTAAAATATACATACGAGAAAGATATCATCACCATCAATCTTGATAAAGAATATAAAAGCACCGAGCAATACACCATCTACATTGAATACATAGCTCACCCCAACGACATTAAAAAAGGAGGAGGTTCGGCAGCCATCAACGACGATAAGGGTTTGTATTTTATTAATCCCGATGGAAAAGAAAAGGACAAACCAAAACAAATTTGGACGCAAGGCGAAACACAGTCCAACTCCGTTTGGTTCCCCACTATCGACCATCCGAATACAAAGATGACGGACGAAATATACATCACTGTAGATAAAAAATACACCACCCTATCCAACGGCGAACTTGTTTCTACATCCGATAATGCAGACGGCACACGCACCGATTATTGGCGAATGGATTTGCCACACTCTACTTATTTGGTGATGATGGCAATAGGCGAATTTGCTGTGGTGAAAGACCATTGGAAAGATAAAGAAGTAAATTATTATGTAGAAAAAGAATATGAGCCGTATGCAAAAGCCATATTTGGCAACACTCCCGAGATGATTGAATTCTTTTCGAACAAACTGGGTGTGCCTTATCAATGGAATAAATACTCGCAAGTGGTAGTAAGAGATTATGTTTCGGGCGCAATGGAAAATACTACTGCCACGCTTCACGGCGAGTTTATGCAACGCACAGATAGAGAATTGATAGACCGTACAAATGAAGATGTTATCTCGCACGAGCTGTTTCATCAATGGTTTGGCGATTTGGTTACCTGCGAATCGTGGAGCAACTTACCGTTGAATGAATCCTTCGCAACCTATGGCGAATATCTTTGGCAGGAATATAAGTACGGTCGCGATGCCGCTGATGCGCACAGCGAGGAATCAAGAGCCGGTTACTTATCCGAAGCCAATCGTAAACAAGTTAACTTAATTAGGTTTCAGTACGATGATAAAGAAGATATGTTTGACGGACATAGCTACAACAAAGGCGGACAAGTGCTTCATATGTTGAGAAAGCAAGTAGGCGATGATGCTTTTTTTGCTTCGCTAAAATTATATTTAGAAACCAATAAGTTTCATAACGGGGAGATACATAACCTTCGTTTGGCGTTCGAACAGGTAACAGGCGAGGATTTAAACTGGTTCTTTAACCAATGGTTTTTATCACCTGGGCATCCTGTTTTAGATATTAAAACAACGTATGATGTTGCAAACAAAAAACAAAAAGTAGAAATAAAACAAGTTCAGAACTTCGATAAAACCCCCTTGTTTAAGCTACCTATGTACATCGATTTGTATGCTAATGGAAGAGTAGAGCGCACAGCAATCTCAGACTCAAAGCCTTTTACAACGGTCACGCCTAACGTAAATACAGCAATGCCGATATGGGCAATCACCATGCCCCAC
>CAILDT010000022.1 GCA_903833025.1 uncultured Bacteroidota bacterium
ATCTTTATTTAATCCTTTGGCATCCACAAAATATTTATCACGAATTATTCTTATTAATTGTCCGTTATTCATCTCCGGAATAAGCACTTTATCATAACTCTTTAATATCTCTCCTAAATTTTTAGGAAACGGATTTAAGTATTTCACCTGTGCGTGTGCCACATCGTATCCTTCTGCAATAGCTTCTTTCACCGCCGTTTTGATAGAGCCATACGTAGAACCCCATCCAATAATTAATAATTTGCCTTTTGCATTACCATTGTCAATAGTTTGTAACGGAATAAAATCAGCTATTCTATCTACTTTCGCTTGGCGAAGCTTGGTCATAAATTCGTGATTCTCTGGGTCGTACGAAATGTTACCAGTTTCATTTTCTTTTTCAATACCACCTATACGGTGCTCTAAACCTTTAGTGCCAGGTACTGCCCAAGGGCGCGATAATTTTTCATCTCGTTTATAAGGCAAATATTTTTCTCCTTCTTTTAATTCATTTTTCGCGAAAGATATTTTAATCTCCGGCAAACTTGCTGCTGAAGGGAATTTCCAAGGCTCTGCTCCATTGGCAATATAACCATCGCTCAAAAAGAAAACAGGAGTCATAAATTCCAATGCAAGTTTACACGCTTCGAAAGAGCTGTAAAAACAATCGGAAGGAGAGCATGCTGCAATAATTGGCACAGGAGCTTCGCCATTACGACCATACATTGCCTGCATTAAATCGGCTTGTTCTGTTTTGGTTGGTAAGCCGGTGCTTGGTCCGCCACGTTGTACATTTATAATAACTAAAGGCAATTCGAGCATTAATGCCAATCCTATTGCTTCGCCTTTTAGCGCAATGCCCGGACCCGATGAAGCAGTAACCGCTAACGACCCTCCAAAAGCAGCCCCAATAGCCGATGTTACAGCAGCTATTTCATCCTCTGCCTGAAATGTCCGTACTCCAAACTCCTTGTGTTTCGATAAATGATGCAAAATATCTGATGCCGGAGTGATAGGGTAAGTACCATAAAACAAAGGCAATCCCGATTTTTCAGATGCAGCAATTAAACCGTATGTCGCCGCCTGATTACCCATAATGCTTCTGTACGTCCCTTTTTCAACCGGTGCAGGTTTCACTTCAAAGCGGTGCATTGGTGCTTCCACGGTATCGCCGTAATGATACCCTGCTTTTAATACTTTTACGTTTGCATCAATTAAGGCAGGGTTTTTCTTAAACTTGATGTTTAAAAACTCTATTGAATTTTCTATGGAACGGTTGTACATCCAATAAATATAACCCAACACAAACATATTTTTTGAACGGTCCATCTCCTTTGTTCCCATTCCAGAACCCTCCAAAGCATTACGCGTAATTTTCGTTACATCTATTTCGTGTACTTTAAATTTATCTAAGGACCCATCTTTAAGCGGATTTACATCAGCAGGATATTTAGCAAGTTTTAAATTTTTTGCATCAAAGCCGTCCGAATTAGCGATAATAATACCTCCAGGGCGTAGCTCTCTTATGTTTGCTTTTAATGCCGCCGCATTCATCACCACCAATACATCACAGGCATCACCTGCCGTAAATACTTCCACACTACCAAACCGTAATTGAAAGCCAGAAACCCCTGCTATAGTACCTTGTGGGGCGCGTATCTCTGCCGGAAAGTTGGGAAATGTGCTTATATCATTGCCATATAAAGCAGCTGAATTGGTAAACTGTGTACCTGTTAATTGAATACCATCGCCCGAATCACCTGCAAATAGTATTACTACATCTGTTTTTACTTCTGTGGTTGCACTCATATTTTATCTGTATAATGTATAGAATTTTGCGAATAAATAGTTTGCATCAGGAGTGGCTCTCTACTTATTTTTTGCTTTCGGGCGACAAAGTTAAATTTATTTGGTATTCAAACAACTAAAAAAATTGATATCGCATTTAGCCGCTTTCCTAAAATAGTAGAAGGAAGAGGCAGGGTGCTTTAAAATCCGTTTTAAAAATCTCTTTAAACTCTTTTTTTGCTCCGAAAACAGCCAAAGTTACCCCAAAAAGCTCTTTCTAAAAAATATAACTACTTGATTTTTAATAAATATTATTGCAAACCCTGAAAATCCTTTTTTCGTTTCAAAGCACGAAGCTTTCGCTTCAAAGCGCGGAGCTTTGACGTTAAAGCAAATGTCTTTGAAGCCAAAGCGCCAGACTTTGACACCAAAAAAAGATTCTTTGACGTGAAAGAAACTTTTTTGGTGTCAAAATGGTGGGTGTTTGGTGTGAAAGGTTGGGACTTTGAAGTCAAAGATATTTGCTTTAACACTAAACAATCTTTCTTTCACGTCAAAGAATCTTTTTTTAGCGTAAAAGGAACTTGCTTTACTTGGAAAGGAGTTTTTTAGGGTCTTTTTGGAGAAAAATGAGGAAACAACATACTATAATTAATGATATTTAGTTAGCCCCAAGAGTGATGGTGTTGGTTGCAATGAAATATTGCCTCCAAAATTGCCCTATTTATTAATCACCTTCGGCACTTTTATATAATCCGAATCGTGTTGTGGGGCGTTTTTTAATCCTTCGTGTTGGGTTATTTCCTGTTTCACCTCGTCGTTGCGCATATTATTTACCTCGTCACTCATATATATAAGCGGTTCCACGTTAGAAGTATCCAGCTCGTTTAGCTTATCAATAAAGGCAAGCATATTATTCATATCTTTTATTATCTCTTTTTTTGCTTCGTTATCAAATTCAAGCCGTGCCAAGTGAGCCATTTTATCTACTGTTTCGTTATCTATTTTCATTGTTATAATTGTTTAGTTCGTTTTGAATAATATCATACACTTTGGTGCGCAAAGATATTAAATCGTTTTCATCCATCCCCCTAGTCTCTATCGGCGGATGCACTACTATGCGCGAAACGCCTGGCTTACCCGTTGCTTTAAAAAACCCGCCGTTTTGTAATAATTTCCAGTTGTTTAAATACGTAATAGGTACTATCGGCACTTGTTTTTCGATAGCTAATTTGAATGCTCCATTTTTAAACCCTCTTAGTTTTCCATTGCTCGATATGCCTGCTTCGGGGAAAATAAATACTGCTTGTCCCATTTCAATATCCTTTGCTGCTCGCATAAATGCGCGGTGCGATGATTTGTTGCTTTCGCGGTTTACGAGGATATTCATTTCTTTAAAAAAGATGCGAAACAACGGTGCACGGCTTAGTTCCTGCTTGCCCATAAAAACAAAGAAGTTGGGTATTACTAAATAACTTATTACAATATCGAGATACGAAGAGTGGTTGGCGCAATATATACAAGGTTGTGGGAGGGCTTTCTTTTTTGTTTTCCAATCTATTTTATAAAACAAAAGTGGGACTATCATTATCCAATGTGCCCATACTTTTTTAAGTTTGAAAGCCATCGGAAACCATTTTCTTTTGGAAAGAAGAATAAAAAATAAAGGATAAAGAATTATTAAACCAAGCGCAAAGTTGATGATGAAAAGAAACTTCCATAGTGCACGAGGTATTATTAGCAGATAGTTCATCGCTTAGACCTGTCGTACCATTAAACTCTCCGCAAAATTGATAAGTTCCTGCTTTTTTGTTTCAGCAACAGGAATAGGGCTAAGATGTGTTAACGCCAAATCGTATTGCTTTTTCATTTCCTGATGTGCCAGCTCCTTTACATTTAAAAAATTATAAATGCTTGTTACAGCTTCCACTTTTTCGTCCGAATTAAATTCGGGAGCATTAATCCATTGTTGTAATTCTTCCTTCATATACCTGTTGCCTTCCGCTATTTCCATAGCTTTAAGCAAGAGATACGTTTTTTTGTTCGCAATAATATCACCGCCTTTTTGTTTCCCAAATTTTTCAGCATCAGCAAATACATCTAATATATCGTCTTGCAATTGAAAAGCAATACCTATGTGTTTCCCAAAATTATAAATCGATTGTGCATCTTCTTCCTTTGCACCACCAATAATAGCACCTATCTTTAAACTACCGCCAAGCAATACCGCCGTTTTTAATTCAATCATTTTAAGATAATGAAGTATAGCAACCTTAGGCAGTTTTTCAAAATTCATATCTAATTGTTGCCCTTCGCAAACCTTTACTGCGGTGTCGCTAAATATTTCCAATAGCTTCGGAAGTATCGAAATATCTGCCTTGCAAAGTTCCTGATAAGCTTTCACCATCATCGCATCTGCAGATAAAATTGCCGTGTTGTCATCCCATTTTATATGTACAGTAGGTTGGTTACGGCGCAATGGTGCTTTGTCCATAATATCATCGTGTACCAAAGTAAAGTTGTGAAACAGCTCCACAGCAAGCGCAGGATGAATAGCTTTGGAGGTATCTCCATCAAAAAAATCGCAAGCCATTAATACCAATACAGGTCGCAGCCGTTTGCCACCCAGCGACATAATATAAGATATAGGTTCGTAAAGTTCTTTAGGATGTGTGCCGTAAGTTTTACCCTTCAGCGCATTTTCAATCTCCTGCTGATATGCAATACTCTTGTTCGCCAATTTCGACAACGATTAAATGATAAAGGAAGTATTTTGCAACACTCTTTTTAATCCTTCTTCTAATGGAATAGTTTCTTTATTGAGCAGTTGTTTCATTTTGGTAACGTCAGGTTTTCTGCGTGTCATATCACCATCTTTTAATGCAGGAAGATGAATTATTTTTGATTTAGAATCGGTAAGTCTGATAATTAATTTTGCCAAATCAAGAATAGGAATTTCAATATCGCCACCAATGTTTACTACATCATTAATAAATTTGTTTTCATAAAACGCATTGGTAGTTGCAGTAATGTTATCATCAATAAAACAAAAAGTACGGGTTTGCGAACCATCGCCATAAATGGTGATGTCTTTATTGTTTAGCGCACTCGATATAAACTTAGAAACCACAAAGTCCTTGCTTTGTTTAGGACCATACGTATTAAAGAAACGGAAAATGGTATAATCCAAATCAAACTCTTGTTTGTATGATTTTAAATACGATTCTCCCACATTTTTAACAATAGCATAAGGTAATCGGGAGTTTAGGGGCGTTGTATGTTCGTTTTGCGGAAACTCCACCGGCTCGCCATATACTTCTGATGATGATGAAAAATATACCCGTTTAACGCCTGTATTCTTCGACAGGTTTAATACGTTTTTTATTCCATAAATATCTTCCAACACACTCACCGGATTTTCCTGTGTTCGCTTCACCCCCACCATTGCTGCATAGTGAAACACAAAATCAAAAGAGTAGGCATAAAATACACTCGAAATATCTTTGAAATCGTTTACATCGCATTTAATAAATTTGATGTTGTTATGTTTCGAAGTAGGTATCTTTTCTTTTCTGCCTGTTAGAAAATTATCTACAATCACAATATTGTTTTCTGGCTTCTCCGCCAATTTCTCTGCAAGGTATGATGGGATAAAGCCGGCACCTCCTGTAATAAGTATTTTCATATTTGTTTATTGATTTACTAAATTTTGTAAATATACTCCATAACCACTTTTTATTAATGGGGCTGCAAGTATAAGTAATTGTTCTTTATTAATGTATCCCATTCGATAAGCAACTTCTTCTATACAACCGATTCTTAATCCCTGACGCTCTTCAATCACCTGCACAAACTGCCCTGCCTGAGTAAGCGATGCAAATGTGCCGGTATCTAACCAAGCAGTTCCTCTGTCTAAAATAGCTACTTTAAGTTTTCCTTCTTTTAAATAATGTTTGTTTACATCCGTAATTTCATATTCACCTCTTGGGCTTGGCTTTAATGTTTTGGCAACTTGTACCACACTGTTATCATAAAAATATAAACCTGGTACAGCGTAATTCGATTTCGGGTGAATTGGTTTTTCTTCTATCGAAATAGCATTTTCGTTTTTATCAAACTCCACCACTCCATATCTTTCTGGGTCCGACACGTGGTAAGCAAATACTACTCCGCCTTCAGGGTTTTGATGTTGTTGCAATAATCGTCCTAATCCGGCACCATAAAAAATATTATCGCCAAGTACTAACGCTACTTTATCGTTACCTATAAACTTTTCGCCTAATACAAATGCTTGTGCTAGTCCGTTGGGTATTTCTTGCACAGCATAACTGAATTTGCAACCGAGTGATTTTCCATCGCCCAGCAACCTTTCAAAATTGGGTAAATCGTGCGGTGTGGAAATAATTAATATCTCCGAAATACCTGCCATCATTAAAACGGATAGCGGATAATAAATCATTGGTTTGTCATACACCGGCATCAACTGTTTACTAACAGCTAATGTTAATGGGTGTAATCGGGTGCCGGAGCCGCCTGCTAAAATTATTCCTTTCATCTTTATAAATTAATTTTCTACTTTTAATTCATCCAAATCCACATCTTCTTCTTCGTCATATACATCAATTAACGGCTCTGCCATAAATGCTTTTGTGGTTAATCGTTTTTCTAAAGATAAAAGAAAACAAGGCAACAACACCAAATTGGAACAATATGCTAATAATAAAGTAACAGAAATTAAAATACCTAATGCTGCTGTGCCTCCAAAGCTGGAAGCGGTAAATATTCCAAATCCGCAGAAAAGAATAATGGCTGTATATATCATACTTACGCCTGTTTCCCTTATCGCTAAAGAAACTGTTTTGGAAATACTGCCTTGATGATTTTTTAATTCCTGACGGTATTTGGTAAGGAAATACATTGTACCATCCGAAGAAATTCCGAAGGCAATGCTAAATATTAAAATAGTAGAAGGTTTTAAATGTATGTTGAAAAAGCCCATTAATCCTGCGGTGATGATGAGCGGAACCAAGCTCGGAATAACCGAAATCAGCACCATTCGTGGCGACATAAACAGCGTGAACATTACAATCGCAATTAAAATAATGGCGAGCAATACACTCTCCAATAAGTTTTCTACCAAGAAAGCATTG
This sequence comes from uncultured Bacteroidota bacterium, assembly GCA_903833025.1. Classification (GTDB taxonomy): domain Bacteria; phylum Bacteroidota; class Bacteroidia; order 2-12-FULL-35-15; family 2-12-FULL-35-15; genus 2-12-FULL-35-15. The sequence goes on from CAILDT010000022.1 coordinate 6,918, forward strand.
CCTTTTAAAAACATTAAACTGTTACCCGTAATTACTACTTTATAATTGGCGAGCATTTTATGAGTCTCCACATCGTAATTAAAAATACTGTCGATACGGGGAGTTAAGCTATCTATCAACCCTTTCATCCGTATCGAACCCATATCTTTCATTTGAATACTAATGCGGGTATATTGTTTGGTGCTGTCAATAATTGCTTCAAACTGTCCTCGTTTTCCTTTTAGTTTGGGTTGTGCAAAATCGGCAAGTTTTTGCAGTTCCATTGCACCCGGCAAGCGATATGCTTTTGGTTTACCATCATTATATGCCTGATTGAAAAACTTTACTCCTTCTACAATGGATACTGCTCTCGAAAAAACAGAATCGTGTGTGTTGGAATACGTTGCCAACATTTTTTGTAACCTGTCTATTTTATAAAGTGTACGTCCTCCATCAGCAAATACTCCATTTGGTTTTTTGGTGTCCACACTTATTTCAAATGGCAATACCCCGTGATAATCTTTTTCGAAGTATCGTAAATCAACTAAAATCGGGTCTTTCTTTGGCAAATCATCCACCACATAACCAAGGGGAAGTATTTTGGTGATGCCATAAACGGAGATAACAACAATAATAATAACAGTTGCATAAATAGTTTTACGACGATGATGTACCAGATAATCTACTTTCGACAATATTTTTGTTGTTCCTTTACCCTGCAAATGTTTGGTATGTTTTACAGTAGGAGCAGGTAAATAGCTGAATACAATAGGCACCAACATCATCGAAATACAATACGTAAAGACCACGCTAATAGAAGAAATCAATCCAAATTCAAATAAAAGCGTACTATCGGTAGAACAAAAAACAGCAAAACCAATGGAAGTAGTAACGTTTGCAAGAAACAAGGAAACGCCTACTTTCTCGATAGAGCGTGATAATGCTTTTATTTGATTGCCGTGTATGGAGTATTCTCTGTGGTATTTATTGAGTAGCATAATGCAGTTGGGCACCCCGATAACAATAAGCAGCGGCGGTATTAATACCGTAAGCACTGATATTTGATACCCGAACAAAACCAAAAACCCGAACGACCAGATAACACCAACAAACGACACAGCCAACGAAAACACAACAGGTAATACTGATTTGAAAAACAGAAACAATATTAAGCCGGTTACTATTAATGCAAGTATTACAAATAGCGTCATCTCGTCCTGTATCTTCCTCGCCACAGCAGTTCTAATGTATGGCATACCCGAATAATGAACGGTTGCGTGAGAAAGTGCCGAAAATTTATCTACCTCCGTTTTTATCGAATCTACAATTTTTAACCTGTTTTTGGTGTTTAGCTTTTTACCTTCAAAGGTTATCATCATTAATGTAGAGTGCGCAGAATCGTTGTAAACCATATTTTTGTAAAAAGGAAGTTTTACAATTATGTTTTTTAAACTATCCACTTCTGCCTGTGTTTTTGGGCGATGTTTTACAATAGTATCATCCTGAAAAGTACCCAGACTATCATTTTTAACAACGTTCAGCAATCGAGCAACTGATACCACCGCTTTTACACCGGCAACATCTTTCAGCGCATTTCCTAAATCATACCATTGATTAAAACGTTCGAGTTTATAAAGTCCTTCGTCGTTAATGCCAATAACCATAACGCTTCCATCCTGTCCGAAACGTTTTTTAAATGCTTTATATTCTATAGCAGTGCTATCGTGGTCGGGCAGTAATTTGGGCGATTCGTAACTTATTTCGGCTTTATGGGCGAAGTAACCAAAGAATACCGTAGTGCACAATAGCACAATAAGTATTGCTAATCGGTTACGTAAAATAAATTTGGCGATGGCTGCCCACATTTGGTTGTTAATATTTTTAAAAGTCAGCGAAATTAATCATTATAATATTACTGACAAAGAGTAAATGCACCTCATTAGTTTTGTTGATTGGTAGTTATTAATTGTCAGAAAAAAAATCCTGCCCTTATTAAAGAGCGGGATTTTTTTGAATTCATAACTCATAATTAACTTATCCTTCTGTCAGCTGCACAAACTTGGCGGTCACTTTTTGGGTCTTTTGTAATTTCACTCAT
>CAILDT010000023.1 GCA_903833025.1 uncultured Bacteroidota bacterium
AAATTAATTCTTTCACAGGAGTTTTTTGTTTAAAGTTGTTGTTTTTATTTATCTTAATAATTGTACAAAACCATAACGTGTTGCTTTTAATCCAGTGCCACTCAACTCATAGTAATAAACCCCATCAGTTTGCGCACCTCCATTCCAGTTGTTTTGGTAATCGCCGTTTTCATAAACTTTATTTCCCCAACGATTATAAACGGTCAGTTTTGTTCCTGGGAAAAACTCAAGGTTTTTGAAATATAAATACTGGTTCACATTATTTGCTCCGGGGTTATTAGGCGTAAATACATTTGGTTCTTGAATATCCGAAACAATTATATAATCAAATCTGATAGTATCCCAACAACCATTACTGCTTTGCACTGCCTCGGTTACGTGATACGTTCCATCGGTTAAATAAGTATGACTTGGATTTTGTCCGCTATGCCAAGAAGTAGCACTATCACCAAAATTCCAAACCCAAGCAGTGATAGTACCTGATGGAACGGTAGATAAATCGTGGAAATTAACCAACCCAGGAGGTGAAGTGTTTGGAGGTGTTTCATTAAAGTTTGCGTGTGGTGAATCGAAAAGTGTAACTATACTTGTAGTATCAGCGGTGCATCCATTTTGATATGTTAAAGTAACGGTATAAGTTCCTGCAGTTGTAACACTAATAGATTGTGAGGTTTCGGCAGTTGACCAAGTATAAATAGCACCACCAGCAGGATTTGCAGTTGCTGTTAAAATAACATTGGTTCCAGGACAAACGGGGCTGTTATTACTAATGGTAACTATTGGACTAACATTAGTAATAGTTACTGGAGGTGAAGTACCAACACAACCAAACGAATCGGTAACAGTTACTGTAAACGTTCCGTTGTTCACAATTATAGAATCGATAATACTTGAATTCGACCACATATAATTGGTGTATATTGATGTAGAATCGACGTGTAAAACAGTGGTATTGCCAGAGCAGGTAAACAATGCCCCTGTTATTAAAGGTGTTGGTGTTGGGTGCACTGTAATATCAGCAGAAACTGATTTATAACAACCATTTAATTTGGTGGTGCAATAATAAGTTCCCGAAGTAGTTGCTTCTATAGAGGTGGCAGATGAACCCATATTCCACAAATAACTGTCGTAATTTGTGGGAGTAATGGATAGCAAAACACTATCGCCCTGACAAAAGGCTGCCTGACTTGGAGTAATTACAGGATGAAAAAGTGAAAGCCCTGTCGTATCAATATAAACATTAACATTAACAATGGTAGTACCAACCGGAACACCATTATCAGTGGCGGTAAATGTGATTACGTTATTTCCATAATTAGAAGGTGCGGCAATAACTCGAACTACAGCGTCTGCCACATTTCCTGAATTGTTACTCACAACAGTTGCATTTGTTATTCCTCCAAGGTTTAAGGAAATATTGGTGATTTGCCCTGCTTCGGGAGATAAAAATAACGCATTAAGATAAAGCGTATCTGTTGCGCCGCATATCTTTATAGTATCACAATTGTTTAAACCTGATGCAATAGGAGGTATGTTAGTACTTGCACAGGAGTTAAAATATAGCGATTGATAATTTAACCAAGAAACCCCATTAATATTTGGTAAATAAGCACCTGTATAAGAAACTCCTGGTATTCCAAATTCCCCCAACTGATAGTCAGTAACACCATCTCCTTTATTCACACCAACAGTAGCTGGTTCTGCTGGATTACCATCAAAACCATTTACACCCGAAGAAGCGTCACCAGTTGTCCATTCCATACTACCGTAACAAAACGCAATATTATTTCCTGCCGGCAAAATAGGGTCAGTACCATCTGTAATAATAACTTGAAAAGAATTTCTTTTGTCGGCGTGATTATTATAATATCCAACGGAATCCCACTGAACAATCATATAATGAGGTGTAATTTTATAATAAACTAAACCACTTGTTGGTGCCGTAGTTTCCACATCAGCCCAAAAAGGAGCAACCATTACGTAAGCAGAAGAAGGAAATCCAACCGGTGTATATGTTCCATAAGCGCCAGTGAAGGAAACATTTCCATTATTATTTATATAAAGCGACGTATAACTGTTTCCATACAAACAAAAGGTAAAAGGAATAGTTTTTTGAGCTGTAGAACCATCATCATTTCTATAATCAGGAGGCGTTCCTATCGTAATTTCAGCTATGTGAAATGATGTATCAATGGTCGCAATGCAACTACAATTCGCACCAGCGGTAGTAGGTTGGTTAGGGTGATAAACTAAGTTTTTCTGAACAGGATGTCGAACAACACCGTCATTGTTAGTTGCAATAGAATTAAGCGGTCTTGTAGGGTGTGCGTCAGGCACCTGAATATATTCCATATCAGGCGTCAATTTTCCGTGCGCTTTCATATCCTCATAAACAGAGGCAGGAACTATCATTTTTTGCGAAAATCCTTGTAAAGTAATTACTGCAAGAACAACAATGGAGAGTACTAATTTTTTCATAGTTTGTTTTAATTAATTATTTAGGGTGTAAAAGTATAAATTGTATATGGCTTTTTCTAATTAATAGACGAAATAAAGAGTAAAAAGGTTGCATTGGTTTTATATAGTTTTAATTTTAAAAGCCAATTCTCTGTTTAAAAAGTGTTTTTCATTTCTAAACAGTGCTTTTCATTTCTAAAGAGACCTCTTTAGAATTAAACAAGCTTCTTTAAAATTAAAGAGACCTCTTTGGAAATAAACAAGGTTCTTTGTGTTTTTTCACTCCTTATATATAAGGTATGGTTTTTAATCTTTATACCGAAACAAATAAATTACCCCTCATTATTATAGATAAAACATATCTTTGCGCCCCTTATGGAATCGCTTTTATCGACAAATTACCGTACTGATTACCGAAAAACCTTGTTACTTGCCTATCCTGTGGTGCTTAGTCAACTTGGACATATTATGGTGGGCGTGGTAGATACCGCTATGGTGGGGCAAATAGGCACAGTGCAACAGGCAGCTGTTGCGCTGTCCAACAGTTTGTATATGTTGGTATTGGTTTTCGGGCTTGGCGTGTCGTACGGTATTACCCCGTTGGTAGCTGCTGCCGACAGCCGGAAAGACTTTTCGGAAAATGCGTTGTTGCTAAAGCACAGCATCATTATTAATACCGTAATGGGCATTTTGCTTTTTACTCTATTATATATAGCGTCGCCGGTTCTTAATTTATTTGGGCAAAAACAAGAAGTGGTAGATATGGCTATCCCTTTTTTAAATGTAATGATGCTCGGGATGATTCCTTTATGTATTTTCTCCGGTTTCAAGCAGTTTACCGAAGGGCTTTCCTTTACTCGTGTAGCAATGTTGATTACATTGGGTTCCAATATTATCAACATAGTTTTAAATTATGCTATGATTTTCGGACATTGGGGATTCCCGAAAATGGGTATTATGGGTGCCTGCTGGGCTACTTTTATTTCGAGAGTAGTTATGGCTTTGGGGATGTTTTTATATGTGTATTTCAACAGGCATTTTCAAAAATACTGGAAAGGATTTAATGTATTGAAAATAACAAAAGCACGAACTCTTAAAATATTGGGCTTGGGCGTTCCATCGGGCTTGCAATGGGTTTTTGAAGTCGGCGCATTTGCATTTGCAGTGGTAATGATTGGCTGGATAAGCCCGATGGCACAAGCAGCACATCAGGTAGCGTTAAGCATTGCTGCCACCACCTATATGATGGCGAGCGGATTGTCGGCAGCGGCTTCGGTAAGGGTAGGAAATCAGTTGGGGTTAAAAAACAAACAAGGAGTGCGCCGAGCAGGATTTTCAGCCTTTATAATAGTAATTGCTTTTATGAGTTTAATGGCGGTTTGTTTTATTTTATTTCGAGATTTTTTGCCCACCATCTTTAATAATGAGCAGCAAGTAATACGTATTGCCTCTTCATTAATAGTTATTGCTGCCTTTTTTCAACTAAGCGATGGGGTGCAAGTAGTGGGGTTGGGCGCTTTGCGAGGAATGAAAGATGTAAAAATTCCTACCTTAATCACTCTTTTCGCCTATTGGATTGTAGGTTTGCCGATGAGTTATTTGTTTGCTTTTCCACTTCATTTGGGCGTTCAGGGCATTTGGTACGGCTTGTCGTTAGGGCTCGGAATTGCCGCCATCTTATTATTTCTTCGGTTCAATTATGTTAGCAAACGCATTTGCTAAAGAATAAAACTAAATTGACTTACCCCTCTTTAATTGTTACCTTTGTATGAATTGAGAAAGAGAACTAATAATTTTTTCTATCGATTTGAAATAATTATTAACCTCTAAATTCAATTAAAATGTCAAAATTAAAAATCGGATTCTACTCTCTTTACGAAACGGAAATCCAAGACAGTTACGTTGGTACTATATTAATAACCGATTCGTATGGTATCCCCCTTGAATTTAAATGCACCCACTCGGTAAAAGCTACGGGCATTCAAAAAGCATTATACGGCGAACGGCTGAAACCATACATAGGCATTGAGCTTTGCGGTGTGCCACTTATTAAATCAATTGCTAATTCGCCTGATTTCATTTTTGTGGATGCCGAGTATCTACTTTCAATAAGGACAAAAATAACTACACCAGTAATCCTTATCGGCAAGGCAGATAAAGAGAAATTGGAAACTCCTGAAGAGTATAATAAAGATGGAAAAATATTAATAGCTCACGAATATAATACTTTCGAACCTGTGGAAATACAATATCACCCCGAATTTGAGAAGGACAATAAAAATACATTTGAAGGAGTTTTTTCGATTTGTACTAATTTCGATTTGACGGAGCCCTTTGCAAGAATGAAAAAATCGGTAGAAATACTTGGCAAAAGCGATAACAAATTCAAATAAAAATGTCATCGAATAAACTTTCTTTTTTTCAACGAACAAAATTAAATGTTGCCAAATCGGTTGCTCCTGTTAAAGAAAAAAGCAGCTCATCGCTAAACCAAATCGATTTTTATTTACCCCCTCCCTCCTATCGCAGCATAAAAGAAATATTTTTTGCTGATGCCAACATCAGTCAGAACTATTGTTATTCGCCCGATTCAATTTCTATTTCCAATCTCCCGCTTTTAGAAGAAGTAATAATTGGAGAAAATAAATTACTTAACATAGGTTTCGATTCCATTATCATTCACGACTTAGATGATATTCAGGAACTAATAAACTTGTATCCTGCTATTGAAAATTTTGTGGTAAAGTTTAGAAAACCTTTTATGAGAGGTAAAATTTATTCGCGCGAGCAACCAAAAGAAATTGTAAGAAAGCCACGAAAGATTAAAGAAATAAATCCCGAACAAGAAAAGGAAGAAGAAGTTTTAATTGAGTCAGAAGAAGACTTTGATAAACCCGTTATAAAACAGCAATACAAAGACAAAAACAAGTTTGACACTTTTGATGTATTCGATTTAATATTTCCTGCATTGCAACCACCATTAGGCAAAAACTTTGATAACCCTATTGTTTTCCCACGCCCATTACTTGCATTTCAACCCGAAGGAATAGAATTTTTATTGGATAACCCAGCAGCTTTATTGGGAGATGAAATGGGATTAGGGAAAACAATTCAGGCAATTGTTGCCTTAAAAGTTTTATTTTCAACAGGCAAAATAACTACCTGTTGTGTTGTTTGCCCAAAAGCATTACTCACCAATTGGTACAACGAATTATGCCGCTGGGCTCCCGAATTAAAAGCATTACGCTTGGAAGGCGGACCCGAATACAGAAGAGTTCTATGGAGTGCAGGCGCACATATTTATTTATGCGTGTATGAATCGTTGCAAAAAGATTTAGAAAAAACGATTGAAATAAAAAATTTGAAAGTGGATAAGGATGGACATCATTTCAAGTGTCTCGTTGAGGAATGTAAAGGAGAAATTGATATTCCTTTTTCAAGGCATTACACAGAAGTAGAATGTCCGCATTGTCTCAACAGATTTTTCTATCCTTATAAAGACGATAGAGCGAGAACACACTTTGATGTATTGATTTTAGATGAAATACAGAAAACAAAAAACCCGAAAACAAAAATGACCAAAGCCACAAGAGTTGTGTATGCTGATTATAAATGGGCATTGAGTGGCACCCCAATGGAAAATAAATTAAAAGATTTGGTTACCGTTTGTGAAACTTTGGAAGCGGAAATGTTTATTGATATGAATAAAACCAATGCGCAGGAAGTGATTGCGAGATATAAATCAAAGTTTATCAGAAGAAAAAAGGACGATGTGCTAAAAGATTTAGCACCTATTCAATCAAAGTATGAATGGTTAGAGTTATCTAAAAGTCAAAGAAAAAAATATGATGATGCAGAAGCGGAAGGAACGGATGATTTGGAAAACCAAGGGGAGAAAGTTACCGTAACGCACATTTTCGCATTGATTACAAAATTAAAACTGCTTTGTAATTTAGACCCTGAAACATTAGAAAGTTCGAAACTTGATTATTTAAAAGAGAAGCTGGAAGAGTTGACTTCACAAGGAGATAAGGCATTAGTTTTTTCCCAGTTTCCTAAAAAGACTATTGAACCTTTGCTTCCTTTATTAAAAGAGTTTAGTCCTTTATATTATCACGGAGGATTAAACTTAGGACAAAGGGAAACCTTGGTAAGGAAATTTCAAGACCCAGCTAATGTAGAAAACAAAATAATGTTTCTTTCACTAAAAGCAGGTAATTCGGGCATTACATTAACAAGAGCAAATTATGTTTTTCATTTTGATATGTGGTGGAATCCTTCTATATCTTCCCAAGCAGCTGCAAGGGCACATCGGATAGGACAGAATAAAATAGTTTTCGAAACAATGCTGTTAGCAGAAGATACTATTGAAAGAAGAATTTTTGATATTCTGGAAACAAAGAAAAGTTTGTTCAATGTGGTAGTGGATGATTTAAGTGAAGAAATAAATCTAGATAAACTAATGTCGGAAGAAGAGATATTTGGATTGTTTGGGTTGAAAAAAAGAAGGAATGTTGTTGCCCTTACAGATGAAAATATTAAAAAAGATTTTCATACTTTTGATGAAACGGAATTTGAAAAGTTTGTTTCTGATTTATTTACCCAAATGGGTTATCACTTGAATCATCATAAAAAAAGCTACGATGGCGGGGTGTATATGTATGCAAAAAGAATTCGACCTTCAGGAATAGATGAGGTTATAATTCAATCGATGCGAGTTGAACAATCAAATATGATAGTGAAAGAAGATGTTGTAGTAAAATTAGGCACGTTACTTTACTCAAATAAAAAAATAGCGAAAGCACTTATAGTAACAAATGGTATTTTTGACGCAGAAGCAACTATCTTTGCAGAAAAAAATAAAATTGAATTGATCGGAGGAACACAACTTCAGGAGTTCATTCAAAAAAATTATTCGAAATAATTAATGATTTTCACTGATCAACTCAACAGGAAAATAGAACTTACCGAAACTCCAAAGCGTATTATTTCCCTTGTACCTTCTCAAACCGAATTACTTTATGATTTAGGGTTAAGAGATGAAGTCGTAGGAATAACAAAATTTTGCATTCATCCCAAAGAATGGTTTCACACCAAAACAAGAATTGGTGGTACGAAGAAATTCGATTTTGATAAAATAAAACTTCTTAACCCAGATTTGATTATTGGTAACAAAGAAGAGAACGAGCAAGTGCAAATCGAAGAGCTTTCTAAACATTATAAAGTATGGATGAGTGATATAGTAAACTTGAGTGATGCACTTGATATGATTCTGCGGGTTGGCACAATGGTTGAGAAACAGGAGGAAGCAATTAATTTGAAATTAAGAATTGAGAATATGTTCAAGGAATTACCTATTCAAAATACAATATCCAATAGACAAAGTGCAGCTTACTTTATTTGGAACAATCCTTATATGATTGCTGGAAATAATACTTTTATAGATGATATGCTTAGTCGCTGTGGTTTTACCAATGTATTTGCTTCTCCTAATTTATCTCGTTATCCGGAAGTATCAAAAGAACAAATATTAAAAGCAAACCCACAAGTAACTTTACTTTCTTCCGAACCATATCCCTTCAAAGAAAAACACGTTGAGGAGATAAAAAACATTTGTCCCAAAACAAATATTATAATTGTTGATGGAGAATTATTCTCTTGGTATGGCTCACGATTATTATTGACCCCACCCTATTTTACTAAACTTATTCAATCTTTAATGTGAATAAAAAAACAAATGATTTTATACGCTCGCTTATTTCTTATTAGTTTTGTATTTATAAACAACTAATAACCATGTATTCTATAAAACAAACAACCTTCTGCTTTGTTATCGTTATGTTGTTTTTGTTTTCTCTTAACGGAAACCTTTCTGCACAAAAGGTTGGAGTGGTGCTTAGTGGTGGTGCCGCAAGTGGCATTGCGCATATAGGAGTTTTAAAAGCACTAGAAGAAAATCATATTCCTATCGACTATATTACTGGCACATCAATGGGAGCATTGGTAGGTTCGTTATATGCCATGGGCTACTCCCCCATTCAAATAGAAGCATTGGCTAAAACAGAAGAATTTAAAAATATGTCGGAAGGGATTATTGACCTTAAATATGCGTATTACTTTAAACGAGGAGATGATAATGCTTCTTGGATTACTCTACGCCTATTTGATTCAGCAATAATAAACACAATACCTACTAATGTTATTTCACCTATTTCAATGGATTTTGGAATGATGGAACTAGCCGCCGCTCCTTCAGCAGCGGCAAATTATAAGTTTGATAGTTTGTTTATTCCTTTCCGTTGTGTTGCTTCTGATATTGAGAAAAAAGAATCTGTTGTTTTTAAAGATGGTGATTTAGCCCAAGCTGTGCGTGCTTCTATGTCTTATCCATTTTACATAAGACCTATTTTGGTGAATGGAAAATTATTATTTGATGGTGGGTTATACAACAATTTCCCTTCGAATATTATGTACAATGATTTTTATCCAGATGTGATGATAGGTAGTAATGTAAGTTCCAACAACCCGCCACCAGATGAAGACAATATTTTATCTCAAATAAAATCGATGTTACAAAGTAAGTCTAGTTTTGATTTGCCTTGCGATAATGGTATCACCATTCAACCAAAAACAGATGTAGGTCTTTTTAATTTTAATAATATTCAACCGTTGATT
>CAILDT010000024.1 GCA_903833025.1 uncultured Bacteroidota bacterium
CCATTATAGTTTGTTCTAATCTATTATTTTAAATAATTAAAAGTTGATTCGTTTCTTTATGCTAATTTTGGAACATAAAACTTTGTTAACTATGTCGCACCAGCATCATTCACATAATCATAACCATAATCACGAACACTATCATCAACCGAAGAACATCGGGAAAGCTTTTGTAATTGGCATTATCCTCAATATGAGTTTTGTGTTAGTGGAAGTAATTGCAGGTTTTTGGCAACATTCGTTGGCGTTGCTTACCGATGCGGGACATAATTTTAGCGATGTGGTTGGACTTTTATTTGTTTTAATGGCACAGCGATTAGCAAAAATAACTCCCACCGAAAAATATACTTACGGTTACAGTAAATCAACTATACTAGTTGCATTAATAAATTCTTTGTTGTTATTTGTGGCAGTAGGTGCAATAGGTTGGGAGGCAGTAGTTAGGATAGACAATCCACATCCTGTTGATGGAAGTATTATTTCTTGGGTGGCTTTATTTGGCTTAATTACAAATGCCATTACTGCATTTTTGTTTTTCAAAGATAAAGACAAAGATTTGAATTCTAAAGGCGCATTTCTGCATATGGCAGGCGATGCAGCTGTTTCGCTTGGAGTAGTAGTAGCAGGAATAATAATTATTTACACTCAACAATATTGGATAGATGCTGTTATTAGTCTTTTTATTATTGTGGTGATAGTAGCGAGCACGTGGGATTTGCTTCGCGATTCGTTGCGCCTTTCAATGGATGGTGTTCCTCAAAACATACATACAAAAGATATTCGCGAATATCTTTCTTCTTTAAAAGAAGTGAAAGATTTTCACGATTTACACATTTGGGCAATGAGTACTACCGAATCGGCAATGACGGTACATTTAGTGGTTCCAGAAGGTGGAAGCGATTCCTTTCTTTCAAAAGTAAAAGAACATTTACAGCACCATTTTAATATTGTACACACTACTATACAAATTGAAAAATCGGGAGATGATAGTTCCTGCTCGCAGAAGTGCTGATTTTTTAATCCCTACTCATTCTGCGGAAGAAAAACCGTTTCAGCATATCGGCAGTTATTACATATACTAATAAGATAGAAGTAATACCTGCAAATATTGTTAGTGGAAGTGCCACCAACCCTAGCGATTTTGAGATAGGTACATATACTAATACGGTAGTTAGTATTAGCGAAAGTAAACTCAACCATATTAAGTTTTTGCCCGGTAAAGATTTTATAAACGGTTTACGAGTGCGAATAATAAATAAAATAAAAAGTTCGGTAAGTATTGATTCTACAAACCAGCCGGTTTGAAAGTGCTGTTCATCTACCGTTAAAATTTTATATAGAAGAACAAAAGTTGCAACATCGAACAACGAACTATGAATGCCAAACACAACCATAAAGCTACGTATTTGTTTAATGTTCCATTTGCCTGGTTTCTCTAATTGTTCTTCATCTACATTGTCGGACGAAACAGCCATATAAGGAAAATCAGTAAGGAAATTAGTAAGCAGTATTTGTTTCGGAAGCATTGGCAGAAAAGGCAATGTGAGCGATGCAATAGCAACACTGAACATATTACCAAAGGTAGCACCGGTATTAATAAGAATATATTTTAGTGTGTTGGTAAATGTTTTTCGTCCTTCGCGAATGCCTGCAACCAGCACAGATAAATCTTTTTCGAGCAACACAAAGTCAGCAGCTTCGCGCGCCACATCCACAGCGTTGCTTATGGAGATACCTGCATCTGCCGCGTTGATTGCTGCCACATCATTTATTCCGTCGCCCATATAAGCAGTTGCAAATCCTGCCTTTTGCAATGCGTGAATAATCATTTCTTTTTGATTGGGTTCTATCTCCGCAAAGATGTCTGTTGCAGCGGCTTTTATCACCAATGCTTCCGGGCGCATCTTTTCAATTTCTGGTCCGGTTAATATATTTTCGGAACTCATTCCCACCTTTTTACCAATGTGTGCTGCCACAAAACGATTGTCTCCGGTAATTATTTTTATTTTTACTCCCAATACACCAAGATTTGCAATCGCTTCTGTTATTCCTGCTTTCAGCGGGTCTTCCATCAATATAAATCCTGCAAATATCATTTCCTTTTCATCATCAGTAACAATTGTTGACTGCGTAATTGGCTTATAACAAATACCAATAACTCGAAATCCCTCGTTACTATAATCTGCAAATTGTTTATTAAAGTTATCCTGCTGATTTCCTAAATCGCTTATTGTGCCATCTTTAGCAAGCACCCGATTACATATTTGCAACACATTTTTAACCGCACCTTTTGATATAAGCATCGATTCCTTTCCATTATTAACAGCAATACTTAATCGCTTACGAATAAAATCATAAGGTATCTCGCCCAATTTGGTATAACCTGTTATGTCTTCTTTCATCTGTTTAATGGCATCGTCAATCGGGTTACTGAAGCCAGTTTCGAAGGTTGCGTTTAGGAAAGCAATCTTTTTTATAAAAGGATTTTCTGCTCCCGAAATGTCTTTCATCCCCGCAATAGTAATCATCCCCTCGGTTATAGTTCCTGTTTTATCGGTACACAATAAATTTATCTCTCCTAAATTCTGAATAGAAGAAAGCTTTTTTACAATTACCTTTTTCTCCAACATTCGTTTTGCACCAGCCGACATAGCAATGGTCATAATAGCAGGTAGTAACTCCGGTGCCATACCGATAGCCAATGCTAAAGCAAACAAAATAGAATCGAACAACGGACGATGAAAAATGAGATTTAAAGATAGAATGGCAACTGAAAATACAATCGTTATTTTCATCAGGAAAAACCCGAACTGTTTAATCCCTTTCTCGAAGGTAGTTTCGGTAACATTGGAAATACTTTGTGTTATACTTCCGAAAATAGTTTCTTCGCCTGTATGCACCACAATAGCTTTGGCGGTGCCACTTACCACGTTACTACCTTGCCACAAACTGTTTTTTCTTTTTGCAAGAGGTGCTGCTTCATCAACAGCGTCAAGTGTTTTACGAACAGGGTAAGATTCTCCAGTGAGCGATGCTTCATTCACAAATAATTCATTTACCTCAATCAAATAACAATCAGCAGGAATAATATCTCCCGATTTAAAAACTAGCAAATCGCCACTTACTACTTCGTTAGAAGCCACCTCCATTGGTTTACCATCTCTCATCACATTGCTTTTGAGTTGTATCATCGATTGCAGTTTTTCTACCGCACGCCCCGCATTTCGCTCTTGCCAAAAACTTAATACACCAGTTGCTATTAATATAAAGAGAATAATAAACAC
>CAILDT010000025.1 GCA_903833025.1 uncultured Bacteroidota bacterium
AAAACATCCGCAGGATTTTCTTTTTTATAATAAACAGCATTTACTAATCGCTCCAAAGCATTAGTAACTTTCCCCATTGCGGAAACAACAACAAGGATATTGTCGGCAGGAAATTGTTTTAAAATACTTACTACATTCTTCACTGCATCAGCATCCTTAACGGATGCTCCGCCAAACTTAAAAACTTTCATAAATCAATTTTACAATTTATATTCTTGAATTTCTTTATCAGTAAGTTTACAATTAATCCACTCCGAATCGAAATGTGAATTTACCTTTTCATAAAACTTAATAGCAGGTTCATTCCATTCCAGCACTTGCCATTCCAGCCGTCGAACTTTTAATTCTTTTGATACGTTAACTACTTCATCAAATAACTTTTTGCCAATTCCGAATAAACGAAATTGCTCTGTAACTATTATATCTTCAAGGAAAATGCATTTACCTTTCCAAGTGGAATACTTTATATAATACAAGGAGATGCCAACTATTTTATTATCCGTTTCAGCCACAAAGAATTTATAAATAGAATTCTCTCCAAACCCATCACGTTCCATTTCTTCAATAGAAACAGCTACTTCATCAGGAGCTTTTTCGTAAGTTGCTAATTCCTTTATCAGGTTTAAAACTTGAGGAAGGTCGGATTTTATTCCTTTTCTAATTGTGAATTCCATAACTAAAATAGGAAACAAAGGTATTTATTTCTTTGAAAGTAGTTGGTTCATTTTATATCTTCAACATTAAATATTATTACGATATTTGCACAACGAAAAAACAAAAAACAAATGAGCAGAGTAAAAACATTAGGACAATTTATAATTGAAAAACAAGCCGACTTCCCTTTTTCAAAAGGTGAGTTATCAAGGTTGTTGCGGGATATTGGTATTGCTTCTAAAATAGTAAACCGCGAAGTAAACAAAGCAGGATTGGCTGACATACTTGGCGATGCGGGCGAAATAAATATTCAGGGGGAAAACGTAAAGAAATTAGATGTATTCGCCAACGAACAGTTCATAGCTGCTTTAAGTGCAGGTGGCGAGTGTTGTGCCATTGCTTCGGAAGAAAATGAAGATATTATTTTGGTGGAAAATGAAATGTCGAAGAACGCGAAATATATAGTGGCAATGGATCCTTTAGATGGTTCTTCTAATATTGATGTCAACGTTTCTGTGGGTACTATCTTTTCCATCTATCGCCGTACATCGCTTACTGGCTGTGGAACTCCGGAAGATTTTTTCCAGAGAGGAACGGAACAAGTTGCTGCAGGTTATGTAATTTATGGTTCTTCGTGTATGATGGTTTATACTACGGGTAAAGGCGTTAACGGTTTTACGCTCGACCCATCTATCGGCGAGTTTTGTTTATCGCACCCAAATATGCAAACACCTAAAATGGCTAAAACATATTCCATTAATGAAGGTAATTATGTTCACTTTCCTGATGGTGTAAAAAAATATATTAAGTATTGTCAGGAAGAAGATAAAGCTACCGACCGCCCGTATTCATCGCGTTACATAGGTTCGGGTGTTGCGGATATTCATCGTAATTTGATTACTGGAGGTATTTATATTTATCCTACTACTTCTAAATCTCCGAAAGGGAAATTGCGTTTGTTATACGAATGTAATCCGCTTGCATTTATTGTGGAGCAAGCTGGTGGCAAAGCAACCGACGGCACTAAACGTATTTTAGAATTAGATATTAAAGAACTTCATCAGCGTACTCCTTTGTTCCTTGGCTCTGCCGATATGGTGGATATGGCTTGTGACTATATGAAAAAGTATTCGAAAGCTACAGTTTAAGAAAGTTATAATTCTCTATTAAACCCTCATTTGTTAATTCAAGTGAGGGTTTATTTTTTACTTTTGCATTCCCGTTTGAAATAAGTGACGAAAGAAGATATATTACGCAAAACTGGCGACTCCGCTAACAATACTCTGCTAACAGAGGAATTGAAAGGGGATGTTACGCGCTTGCAGTTAAAAGGCGTTATTGGTTCCGGTGCTTCGTTTATTGCTGCTGCCGCTTATCAACACGTTAACAAAACTCATTTACTAATACTCGCCGATAAAGAAGAAGCTGCATATTTCCTCAATGATTTAGAAAATATACTTGGCGAAGAAAATGTTTTATTCTTTCCTGCTTCGTATCGTATGCCTTATGAACACGAAGAGATAGATAACTCTAATATTTTGTTACGTGCCGAAGTGTTAAACAAAATAAACACCGGCAAAAAACATATTTGCATTGTTACTTACCCCGAAGCATTAACAGAAAAGGTAGTTACCAAAACTCATCTTACCAAAAACACGCTATCATTAAAACAAGGCGAAAAGATTTCTATTGATTTTATTACCGATGTATTACTGGAATATGAATTTGATAGAGTGGATTATGTGGTAGAACCTGGTCAGTTCTCTGTTCGCGGGGGTATTGTAGATATATTTTCGTTTGCAAATGATAATCCTTATCGTGTGGAGTTTTTGGGGAATGATGTGGATTCAATCAGAAGTTTTGATTCTGTTTCGCAATTATCTATTCAGAAATTAACGTATTGTACTATTATTCCGAATGTGCAAACTAAGTTATTAAATGAAAGCCGACAAACGTTTTTTGAATTTATTCCTGATACTTCTGTTATCTGGTTCAAACATTTTCAATTAACTAGCGATAGAATCGAAAAAGCATTTGCACAAGCGGAAACATCATACGATGCGCTTGATTCGGTGATTGCCCAATTGCAGCCAACTGAACTTTATATTAACAAAGATACATTTACAAAACAAGTTTTAGCATTTCCTTTAGTGGAATTTGGTAATCATTTTTCGCTCGCGCCAACTAAAACTATTACCTATAATTATGCTCCTCAACCAAGTTTTAATAAAAACTTTACTTACCTCAATGATAACCTCAAAAGCAACATCCGAAATGGATTAACCAATGTTATCTTTTCGGATACATCAAAACAAATTGAAAGATTATATAAAATATTTGAGGATGTTTCTCCAAAGAAAGCGGAAGAGGAGAATTTATTTACTCCAATACTTCTTTCTATTCACGAAGGATTTATTGATACTGATTTAAAGATTGCTTGTTATACCGACCATCAAATCTTCGACCGCTATCATCGGTTTAGATTAAAAAATAGTTTCAATAAAAAGAATGAAGCTCTTACGTTAAAGGAGTTAAAAGGACTTAATCCAGGCGATTATGTAACGCATATTGATTATGGTGTTGGGCGATATGGAGGATTGGAAACAATAGAAGTAAATGGTAAAAACCAGGAAACGATACGGTTGGTTTATAAAGATAACGACATTGTAAACATCAGTATTCAATCTTTACATCGCATTGCGAAGTACTCCGGAAAGGAAGGCGCAGTACCTAAGATAAATAAAATTGGCAGCCCCGCTTGGGCTAATTTAAAACAGAAAACAAAAAAGAAAGTTAAAGAAATTGCTTTCAATTTAATTCAACTCTATGCTAAACGAAGAGCGTTAAAAGGGTTTAGTTTCAGTCCTGATACGTATTTACAAAACGAGTTGGAAGCATCTTTTATTTATGAAGATACCCCCGACCAAATAAAATCAACTGCTGATGTAAAAAAAGATATGGAGAACGAATACCCTATGGATAGGTTGGTTTGTGGTGATGTAGGTTTCGGGAAAACAGAAGTAGCCATCCGCGCGGCTTTTAAAGCAGTGTGCGATAGCAAACAAGTTGGAGTGCTTGTGCCTACTACCATTTTAGCTCTTCAGCATTATAAAACATTTAAAGAAAGATTAAAAGATTTGCCTTGCACTGTTGATTATATCAATAGATATAAATCGGCGAAGCAACAAAAGGAAACACTGGAGAAAGTAGAAAAAGGTACTGTGGATATATTAATTGGAACGCACGGCATTGTGGGGAAAGCAGTGAAGTTTAAAGACTTGGGGTTAATTATTATTGATGAAGAACAAAAATTTGGCGTAGCTGTAAAAGATAAATTGAAATTATTAAAAACAAATGTAGATACGCTAACGCTTACTGCTACTCCTATTCCTCGTACGTTACAATTTTCGATGATGGGTGCAAGAGATTTATCAGTGATTAATACTCCGCCACCAAATCGCTACCCAGTGCAAACGGAGCTGCATACATTCAACGAAGAAATTATTAGAGATGCTGTTTCTTTTGAAGTTTCTCGGGGCGGACAAGTATTTTTTGTACACAACAGGGTACAAAATATTATGGAAATTGCTGGTATGATTTCGCGCTTATGCCCTGATGTGCGTGTTGCTATTGGGCACGGACAGCTTGATGGCGATAAGCTGGAACAAGTGATGTTAGCTTTTGTAGATGGCGAATACGATGTGTTGGTTGCTACCACTATCATCGAATCGGGGTTAGATATTTCTAATGCTAACACCATTATCATCAACAATGCGCAAATGTTTGGGTTGAGCGATTTGCATCAGATGCGAGGACGTGTGGGACGCTCCAATAAAAAAGCATTTTGTTATTTACTCACCACTCCTGTTTCATTATTAACCAACGAAGCACGCAAAAGATTAAAAGCAATTGAAGAATTTTCGGACCTCGGAAGTGGCTTCAACATTGCTATGCGCGACCTCGACATACGTGGTGCAGGAAACTTATTAGGTGGCGAACAAAGTGGTTTTATTAATGAAATAGGTTTTGAGATGTATCAAAAAATATTGGACGAAGCAATTATGGAATTGAGAGAAGAGATGGAAGGTCAGATGACTGATGACCGACGACCGATGATGGCGGAGCGTTGGGCTTCATCCGACATCCGACATTCGACATCCGACATAAAACAATATACCCGCGATTGCACCATTGATACCGATATGGAAATATTGATACCTACCGAATACGTAAGCAATATAACCGAACGCCTTAATTTATATAGAGAACTGGATGATTCGAAAACAGAAATGGAATTGGTTAATTTCGAAATGCATCTTATAGACCGCTTCGGACCTGTGCCACCACAAGCAATGGAACTTATACATACCATACGTTTACGATGGCTTGCAATGGAAATTGGTTTCGAAAAACTTATTTTGAAAAACAATAGAATGACTGGATACTTTATCCCAAAGCAAGATTCGCCTTACTACCAAAGCGAAATGTTTACCAAAGTGCTCAAGTTTGTGCAACAAAATATGAAAACAAGTAAGATGAAAGAAACCAACGGAAAACTTACACTGTCGTTCGAAAGTATTAAATCCATTGACGATGGTATAATGGCTTTGAAAAGGATTTAAAAACCACTCCTATTTTCTATTATCAATGTGAATAAACCAACCGCTTGGGTTTATCGGGATAGATAATGTATCGGAAGTAGTAATTTGTTTTGCATTTTCTTTCCAATTAAAATCCTTAAAATAAGTACGCCCAGCAAAACAAATTGTTTCAGTAATAAATAAAAACATTAGCAGCGTTAACGCAATTGTTGCCCACTTCCGTTGCGGAAGTACAGTAATAATAGCCCAAACAAAAGTAAGAGCCGGCAAATAAAAATTACGCACATAACAATAATACGGCGACAATGCTTGTGGCACATAACGGTATGCAACGGCTGTTACCATAAAAAATAAAATAGAACACATAAAACTAATACGCCCAAAAGTATTTTGTTTATTGCCAAGCAGCTTTAGCAACACAAATAACATAATGGCAATTAATATAAGTGTAACAATAATCATTATTGGTAAAGATGATTGTTCGGCATATAAACCAAGGAAAAGAAAAGCATATTGAACATAAAAATATTTTATAAATCCGCTGTTGAATATGGTAAACTGCCCTTCTGTGCGGTCCACACTACCGTAATTAAATAACGAGATGGCAACCACTATTCCGCAGATAATAGAGAGGATAAGTAATATAGATTGTTTGTTTTTAAACGAAAACTCTTTTCTGCTTTTATACATCAGCATAAAAAATAAGGGTAGCATTACTGTAAAGTTTGGACCAGTTAAGCCAGCTAAAATCAATACCATTGCATCTATCCAAAACCATTTTTTGTTTGTTGTTTCGTCTGAAGATGAAAAAATAATGATGGGAAATAAAACCAATATCCATTGTATATTAGTAAGGTTCATTATTATTTCCGACTGTATCGGGATGAACGTTACTGTGAGTGCAATAAAGAATTTTTGGGTTGAATTAAACGGTAATCTTTTCCAGATATATAATAGGATGAGAAACAAAATAAACAGCCAGCTGTAGCAAAAGATGGAGGGAAATAACTCATAAGGAATACGAATTAATTTTAAAGTACAAGCTAAAAGGCGTGGGAATAAATGAAAGTAGCCGTTGCAGGTATTAAATAAACTTTTAAATCCGCTGTGGTAAGCGTCAGCAAAAAAACGAGTTCCTTCCTCTGCCCAAAACTGTGGATTGTAAAACGAATCGGGTCGGCGGAAATAAATAACTAACAACGAAATGAAGAATGATGCAGCCATCAATATATCATTCTTTATTTTCTTTGTCATTTTTATTTAATCAA
The DNA here is from genome assembly GCA_903833025.1 of uncultured Bacteroidota bacterium. Lineage (GTDB taxonomy): Bacteria > Bacteroidota > Bacteroidia > 2-12-FULL-35-15 > 2-12-FULL-35-15 > 2-12-FULL-35-15. Next base: position 6,524 of record CAILDT010000025.1, read on the forward strand.
ACGGTTCGAACAACCCATAAATATAAGGGTTGCTTTTTATTACTTCCAGTGTAACGTTATCTACTTTTATGTTTTTCTTATTTCTATTCCAAAGATAAATTTTTATTTGCGGACGAGGATATCCTTTCAAATCAAAGTTAGTCATCAGCTTAGAAATATACATTGTGTTAGGTCCGGTTGGGTTGGTGTGATAAAGAAAGTAATCGGCACCGTTCCAATACAACGAATTATCGTTCTCTTGTATATCCGCCACAATAGTAGGGTTTGCATCCAAAGCAGTAGAAGAAACAGTGGCTGAAATAGTAAGTATATTATGGCGAGAGTTGCTTATTGCTTTTAGTTTTTCGGAATACGCTGGACCGTATTCCGTTGTCGAATCCATTTTATTGGTTCCGTTAGTTAAGTCGAGTTGCTTGGTAAACACTACTTGTTCGTGTATTTCATTGGCAGGTTTATGTTTCGCGAAGCAATAAAAAGAATAAGTGAAACCTTCTTCTTTCATTAATATATATGGGTACTTTTCTTTTATAATTTGAATGTATTCTAACGGAGGATTCCCGAAAATAAAATAATCTGTTGTAAGCGAATCAACAAACTTGCGGAAGGTAAGCGTCTGCATTTTCTCATCAAAAATATTGTAATAAATACTTTTGAAATCTCTATTATATTTCTTCACATAATGTTCTTTAAACAAAGGAGGAATTATTAACTCAATAGTTGCTTTCTTTTCATCGCCAATCATATCAAGTGCTTTATAGGTATTCACCATTTGTTCCTGATATGGTTGATGGTAAAATACGGTATAATGTTTACGCGTGATTACTAATGTTAGTATCCCGACTATCAATATTGAAGCAACGAATGTTATTTTATAAACCGCTTTCATTTCTTTGAACAACGAAAAAACAAACATTAAAAAGAAAGGAAAAACAAAGATGATGGTAGAAAATTGTATGATGGGATTTACATATAACGAATAATAATATTCGATAAAAAATAACAACAGAAACCAAGTGATAGCAAGTATTCTAAACTTATGCGTTTGTTTTAATTGGTTGGAATAAAAACCAATGCTCATCAGCAATAATAAAATAGCTATTGCAATAAAGTAATTGGAATAATGAAAAGCATATTTTAAATATAGTACCAACCAATCGTTAGTTGGTTTGCCAAGCCACCCATCGCTACCGCCTAAGCCGCCTTTACCAAATTGAATAAAAAATATTTTTAGATGAGGAATGTATAACACAAAGATTACTACTCCTGCTATTATATATGCTTTTATATTGTTTTTATCAA
>CAILDT010000026.1 GCA_903833025.1 uncultured Bacteroidota bacterium
GGAGTAACAGGGGTTGTCGGGTTCTATGGGTTAGTTACCTTCAACCCCTTCACTCTCCTTTTTTAACAACCAAACCGTCATTGCGAGGGCTTTTCGCCCGAAGCAATCTCCACCAATTTCCATTATTTTTCACGCTTCGCGAAATGAAACACAAAGGGAAAAACCCTATGCTGGTTATGAATAATGTAAGATGTAAAGTATTAAACAGAGTGTTTGCAACTGTTAACAGAAGAACTCCGTACGTAAACATACAAAAGTTTGCAGCTTAAATGTTTTTACTTTTTATCATAGAATGCGCCAGTTGCTAGGGGATAAATAAATTATACTTACAAAGTTTTTGTTTAACTACTCGGTTGAATTTCTAATATTGATGGGAAATATGAGTTCAAAATAAAAACACCTCTTTTGTAACATCTTAATTTTCCGTGAATTTTATAGGTAGTTAATTGTGATATTACAAATTTATTATCTAGTTTAAAAACACCTGCTTTAGTAGAAAAAAATAAACTGCCATCTTTACCCACAGATAAACCATCAATAATATCACATTCTTCAAAATTTTGTTTTTCAATAAGGACTTTACTTTCTTTTTTTTATATAATAATGGAATTATCAGTTGAAGCAACTATTGGTTGAGTTGATAAATCGTCATTATTTTTACTTTCTGTTTTTTCATCCTGTTTCTTTTTTGGAGTTGCATTGTCTTTTTTACTAAACGAACTTACAAAGTATCCTGCTCTGTAATGGCGTTTCTCTATGGAACAAGAAGTAATAATACTAATGCTGATAAATAGAATTATAATTTGTTTAAATTTTTTCATATTATTTCGTTTTTAATTATTTTGTTTTCGTCATTCTTTTTTTGCGTTTCAGCGAAAAATATATAATATATTTTAACAGTAAAAACTTGTTAACAAAAAAAACTCTCTGTATTTCTACAGAGAGTTTTTTACCATCAATTATCGAATCGGAAGTTCTATAAATCAGTCATCAGCACATTGGTATATCAGTACATCAGAAATCAACTTCCGAGGTTTTCTTTACATTCCTATTAAAAAAGAAATGGGGTCGGAATAAGCACCAGTTACAGAGCCCTTGATAATAGCTACTCTAAACCAATACTTTTTTCCGAACACTAAACCATCTGTAACAAGAAGTTTAACTACAGTGGTGGTAGCCAAATCAGTAAAACTGTTTTCCGTTGCCGGATCTTCAGAAATCTGAAATTTATACCCTACTTTTCCTTTTTGTCCTTTAGCATACAAATAGCAGCTAATAGGGAAAGGACCTTTTTTAGCTCTGATTGGAGGAAGGTCAATAGTACCTTTCTTTTTTTCCTCTAATCCCGCGCTTAAAATTATTGCGGACGTGTTATCTGTACTTAAATTAGCGATACGTTCCACATAAGAGCCAATACCGGTCATTATTATATCGAACGAATGTTCTTTCGCATACATAATTTCGGTTTGTTCCTGGGTTCCTTTCACAGCATTGTCTGATGCTGTTTTAAGGTCGCCTGTTGCGGTTCCTAATTCAGTAAGTGTTGGGCTGGGTGTTGCAAAATTGCTATTGGTAGTCATTTTGCTTTTCACTCCGTTTCCTAACGTTACTTTTTGAGGTATCGATATACGTGACAGATTTAATTTTACTTTTTTCATAGTTTCTAGTTTTTAAGGTTTACTCTTTCCACTTCCCCCAAACAATGTTATTTGTGGCAGCAAACGGATTAAAATAAATTTTACTTTATTTTTGTTTTTAATCTCTTTTTGCATTGTAGTTGTTCCGGAAAGTACACTGCCTATCCGGTTTTGTGGCTTATGTTTCATTGCCTTTAGTGCGTTGTACAGCGGTTTGTTGGTACACTCTTCACTCATTTGTCCTCCTATTTTTACTGTTTTGTTTACTTGATAATTGATGGTTATCTTTTAAAAAAATTATTAATTATGAGTTATTAATTATGAGTTATGAATTATTAATTATGAGTTATTAATTATGAATTATTAATTATGAGTTATGAATTATGAGTTATGAATTATTAGCTGTTTTTTCTATCTTTTCACATCTTCACATCCGCACATCGCTACATCTTCACATCCGCACATCCGCACA
>CAILDT010000027.1 GCA_903833025.1 uncultured Bacteroidota bacterium
TAAATCATTATTCGAAAATTAAAACAAAGAATCTTTATAAAGATTTAAACACCGTAAATGCAGAGGTTCTCAATCGTAAACTCATAGAAGCTTCTTTGACGTTGCTGCAAAATAAAAACAATATTATTCCAATTCAAAACTTAGATACTATGCGAATTGCTTCGCTTAGTTTAGGAAAAGAAGAAACAATATTTCAGAACACATTATCTAATTACGCGAACGTAAAACATTTTGGAATTAATAAAGATGCAAAGCAAGAAGCATTTGATACGGTGCTTACACAACTCAAAAATTACAATCTTGTAATAATTCACATCAACAATACCAATAATATTCCGGAGAAAGATTTCGGTTTAACTACACGAGTAATGGAAATGTTGAAAGCAATTATGCGTCAATCAAAAGTAATTGTGAATGTGGCAGCCAACCCATATATACTTGCAAAGATGGATAGCATTCAATTTGCAGATGCAGTACTTATGAGTTATGAAGATACTGATATTAGCGAGAGTTATTCGGCACAATTAATTTTTGGAGGAATAGGAGCTAAAGGCAAACTGCCTATTACGGCAAGTCCTTATTTTAAAGTGGGTACAGGCATTACTACAAAAGCAGTTCGGTTTAAATATACTATTCCAGAAGAGTTGGGTATTGATTCAAAAACATTATCAAAGATTGATACCATTGCTTTAAAAGGTATTAGAGATAAGGTTTATCCGGGGTGTCAGATTTTTGTTGCGAAAGATGGAAAAGTTATTTATCAGAAATCCTTCGGCTATCATACGTATGATAAAAAACAAAAAGTGAAGAACGATGATATCTATGATTTGGCTTCTGTTACTAAAATTGGGGCTTCTACACCAAGCATTATGAAGTTGGTGGATGAGAAAAAAATAAAAGTGGATGAGAAATTAGTTACGTATTTGCCAATGCTAAAAGGAACAAACAAGGAGAATATTATAATTCGAGAAATGATGGCGCATCAGGCAGGGTTAAAAGAATGGATTCCTTTCTGGACAAAAACAATGGATAAAGGCGAATATAAAAAGGAAGTGTACGACACTTCCCAAAATAATATTTATACCAAACGAGTTGCGAAGAATTTATACATCAATAAAAATTATGAGGACACCATTTATAAACAGATAATAGAATCGCCAGTTAAAGAGAAAGGAAAGTTTCTTTATAGCGATTTAGGATATTATTTCTTGCGAAAAATAATAGAACAAAAAACTTCGATGACAGAAGACGAATTTGTATACAAAACTTTTTATGCTCCGCTTGGCTTAACAACAATGGGTTACAAACCAAGAGAGAGATTTGACATTGCTCGAATTATTCCTACCGAAAACGATAAAAAATTCAGGAAACAATTAATACACGGCGATGTGCACGACCAAGGAGCAGCTATGCTTGGTGGCGTTGGAGGACACGCAGGTTTGTTTTCGGATGCAAATGATTTGGCGGTGATGATGCAAATGTATATGAATAATGGTACTTATGGCGGTAAACGATACATTGATTCTGCAACAATAAAAGAATTTACAAAATGTCAGTATTGCTTTGAAAACAGAAGAGGAATGGGTTTCGATAAACCTGAAATGTCGGCAGGAAAAGAAAGTCCTGTGAGTTTATCTTGCAATCCCGAAAGTTTTGGGCACTCTGGTTTTACTGGCACTTTAACTTGGGCTGACCCTGTTAATGGAACTGTATATGTTTTTCTTTCCAACCGAGTTTACCCAGATGCGGATGATAACAAACTTGCCAAATCAGGAATAAGGACAAAGATTCAGCAAGTAATTTATGATGCGGTAAAATAATTTCCCGTTGTGCAATATCAACAAAAGAAATCCTGAGCTTTTGCACCCAATCAAGAAACATTCGATTTTAGCCACTCATTTTAAAACACGTGGAGGTATAGCCAAGAAATTACGCTATCAGCCATCACTTTAAAAACCACCTTCTCCGCCCCCTGCTTCTAAAAATTCCGAATAACGTCTCCGAAATCGTTTTTAACGGGTCGATTATTCACTCGCGATGAGGAAAAATTCACTTGCGATGATGCTAAATTCACTCGCGTTGGTGCTAAATTCACTCGCGATGTTGCTAAATCCACTTGCGATAATGTTAAAATTGTATGCACATTAAGATAAAACGAACAATTTGAACTGGCAAATGCTTTCGATATTCGGAGTTTTGGGCGGGAAATTTTATTTAAAGCGATTGTAGCAAGATTAGTTTTAACGTTTTTGGCATTTTTATTACACAGAGTAAAAATGAGGAGACACAGAGTTACACGGAAAAATGCTGGAATTTGGAAACTTTGTGAAGCGAAGATAATCCGTTAAATATACAAAGCGAAAAAGAAAACCAATTTATCCTTAACATTTGACTATTCTACTTCGATTATTTCTTCTTTATGAAAAGAACTTTGCTATGTTTGCGCTGAAATTAATTGTTAAAACCGATTGGTTTAAATTTGTTCGTAAAATAATGAAGTTGTGAAATTTTTAAAAACGAATGTTCCTAAAGTCATCAAAAAAAAACGAGGTAGTATTCGTTGTATTTATTTAAGATAATTAAAATACTATAAATGGAAATAGTAGCTGAATTTACTTACAATCATTTTGGGGACATCAATCGCGCAAAACGAATGATAGTTGAAGCCAAGAAAGCTGGAGCTACTTGTGTGAAATTTGAATTGAGAAATAATGATAATTATTACAGAAACAATTCTGAAATAAGAAACAGACGAAGCAAATACGAGTTTTCTGGTGAACAAATTTCCGAATTTGTTGCACATTGCAAAAAAGTAAATATTGGGTGGTTTGCATCAGTACACGATATTGATTCATTAAAAAAAATAATTCCTTTCCATCCTAAATACATCAAAATCGCATCCAGAGAAGCAAGAAGTTTTGAGTTTTTAAAAAAGGTAGTAGAGATTAATAAAAAAAAGTTTCCTATTATTATTTCAACAGGGGCATTAACATTTACTCAAATTAAAAAAATAGCACTATTGATGAGGTACGAACGGCTAACATTTTTGCATACTTCATGTTTGTATCCTAGCGACATAGACGATTTAAATATGAACAGAATTAAAAAGATGAAGGAATTGTTTGATTGTAAAATAGGGTATTCCGGGCATGAGGAAGGTTTTATTCCTTCTTTATATGCTTGTTTTCTTGGTGTTGATTATATTGAAAGACATTTTACTCTCGAAGAAAAAAATAATAGAGTTGCAAAAGGAAAGAAAAGTTTTAAAGACTATTTATGTACATTATCCCCTATCATTTTCGCTGAAATGGTTGCTTCAATTAAGGCAATCGAACAAATGAAAATACAAAAATTAAAAAAATCAATAAATCCAAAAGAATTAGAAAGAGTGAATACGTATGGAAAATTGCAATGGGATGGAGAAGATTTATTTTTGAAGTAAACAAATGCAAATTCTGTATCATCTTGCCATTTATTTCTATTCTTCGGTAGCATTTATCTGTTCGTTTTTTATTCCGAAAGCCAAACTTTGGAGGGAAGGTAGAAAGGGACTACAAAAAACAATTTCGAATTATAATTTCAAAAAGGACAAGTGGATTTGGTTTCATTGTTCGTCCTTGGGCGAATTTAATGATGGCAAAACTCTTATGGATTCAATAAAAAGCAAATACCCAAAACACAAGATTGTATTGAGTTTTTTCTCCCCTTCAGGATATGAGAATAAAAAGAATTATCCAAATGCTGATTTAGTAATATATCTGCCTTTTGATTCCATAAGCAATTCTTCGTTTTTTGTCGAAACCATAAACCCTTGCGTTGCTTTTTTTATCAGAAATGATGTTTGGTATAACTATTTGAATGAGCTAAAAAAGAGGCGCATTCCTGCTTTTCTTGTTTCATTTACGTTAAATGATAAAAGTAAATATTTGAAATTTCCATTAAAAAGATTTTACAAAACTTCATTTCATAATATAAATACTATTTTTGTGCAAGATGCGAAATCACAGGAGATTTTGAATAAATCAGGATTAAGTGAAAATATAGTAAATGCAGGAAATTTAAGGATTGATAGAGTTAGTTCCATTTTTGAAAGCGACTATAAAAACCAATTTGTAGAAGAGTTTATTGATAACTATTTTTGTGTAATTGCTGGAAGTTGCCATCAAAAGGATATTGAGGTGTATTTAGAAACATATTTAAGAATGAGAGATAGAAAAATCAAATGGATAATTGTTCCTCACGAAATTGACAAGTATGAAATTGAAACTGCAAAAAAAACATTTGGAGACAGAATGATTCTTTCGTCTGAATCTCAAAATCTAAATTCAAAAAGCGATTTACTCTGGGTGAATGAAATTGGTATTCTGTCTAAAATATACAGATATACTGATGTAGCATTTATCGGAGCTGGATTTGGCAAAAGTGGAATACACAGCATTTTGGAGCCTGTTGTGTATGGCTGCCCTGTTTGTTTTGGACCCAATCATCGGGATTATAAAGAGGCAATTGATTTAATAAA
>CAILDT010000028.1 GCA_903833025.1 uncultured Bacteroidota bacterium
AAGCCGAGCATACTTGTTTTTGCCGCAATGGTTGGTGCCATCCGCACAAACTTTATTCCGTCCAGCGAATACATCCAATCGTGGCACGTGTGTGCGCCACCGCCTTGAGCAATTAAATCAATGCTACCCGGAGTTGCTCCATTGGTACAACCAAAAATTTGCTTTTGTTTAATGGCTACCTTCTTTACTCCAAAACCACACGATTTAATTAACGCTTCCGAAATGTCAACATTCAAATCTGCCGCCACTTGTACTGTTGCCATCAACGATTTTAACGCCTTGTTCATTTTGTTAAAAGCTGATTTGCGCAGCGATGTAGGTGCATTATTATACGCAGTAATTAATAGATTTAAAGCAGTAATGGTTGCCGGCACAATAGTAATGTAAGTACTAGTTGCCGAAGAATCCGAAATTACTTTTGCTCTTGCACCACGTTCCGTTACTCCTTTGGGCATTTCCATAATAGCAATCATTTGATGCACTACCATTGGGGTTAACGACATAATAATGTACTTGGCATTCATTTTTGAATTCCAACTTTTGGTAACCAAGCTTCTGTGAGCTCTGGTATTACCGATTAAAACAGTTATTTTTTTCATTTTTATTTATTGGTTTAAAATTTATATTTAATCGCCTACTGCTTTATTTTTAATCGGGACTTCAGCCATTCATTATTCCGATTGCAGGGAGGTAAGCCCCGCTTTTTTACCTATTGATTTAAAATTAAATTAAGAACGCTGTATGTTTATAATACAACACATTTAATTATTACATCGCAAAAGTAGTTGGGATGGAAACGAAGGTGCTTCCCTTTCTTGAATTCGGTTGTTTAGGGCGGAATTCGGTAGATATAAGCGGAATTTGGTAAAGATTAGTTACCCATTTTCTTTTTAATAGCAGGGTAATGCCCTCTGGATATAGGTACGCGAGTGATTTCGGTGTCAGATAATTTTTTTAATATAAAGTTACCTCCTGCACCTTTTACTGTGCCGTACTTGTTTGAAAAAAAATGTTCCGACGAGTATTTATCAATATAATCAATGTTTACAAGGTAGCTTTGATGTGGATTCCAAAACAAGGCAGGGTCTAATTCTTTTATCCAATGGCATAACCCGTTATTATCACATACTACTTCTAAAGTACCATTAGCCAGTATCAAATAAAAATAAGTGAGTTCGTTATCTCCTCTGATATAATAAATTTCGGCTAATTCTACTTTTGTTTGATTTTTGTTTCTCATTAACCATACAAACTTATTATAAACCACAGCAACAATTATTTTTGCTGTATTATTTACTTTCAACTGTTTCATATCATTAATTAATTAAAATTATTACTGATAAAAATAAAGAGCGAAAACCTTACACTATGCAAGTGTATAACTATTTCGGGGATAAGCAAGAAAAAACATTGTAACTTTTAAACAGCTACAAAAGGATTATAAATAAAAAAAAATAAACTACCTACTATAATTAGGTGCTTCGCGAGTAATGGTAACGCCGTGCGGGTGGCTTTCGCGGATGCCAGAATTGGTGATGCGTATAAATTTTGCTTTTTGTAATGCTTCCATATTTTTAGCTCCGCAATAACCCATACCTGCGCGCAAGCCGCCAATAAACTGAAATACCACTTCAGCCAAACTGCCTTTAACAGGTACTCTGCCAGAAATGCCTTCGGGAACTAATTTTTTAATATCGTCTTCGGCATCTTGAAAATAGCGGTCTTTACTACCTTTTTGCATCGCTTCTATAGAACCCATACCGCGATAATTCTTAAATTTTCTACCTTCGTAAATAATAGTTTCTCCTGGCGATTCTTCTACACCAGCAAACATAGAGCCCATCATTACTGAATTTGCACCTGCTGCCAATGCTTTTACTATGTCGCCCGTAAAACGTATTCCTCCATCGGCAATAAGCGGAACACCAGTACCTTTTAGTGCTTTGGCAACTTCCATAACTGCTGTAAACTGCGGAACACCAACACCTGCTATGATACGAGTAGTACATATAGAACCAGGTCCGATGCCTACTTTAACTGCATCAGCACCTGCTTTTACTAATGCTAATGCAGCTTCGGCAGTGGCTACGTTGCCCACTATTACTTGTAGTTTCGGGTATGCTTTTTTTGCTTTTTTGAGTGATTCAATCACCCCTTTTGAGTGTCCGTGTGCTGTGTCTATTATCACTGCGTCAACTCCTGCGTTCACCAATGCTGTTATGCGTTCCATCATATCGGCAGTAACACCAACTGCGGCTGCTACTCTCAAACGCCCCAATTCGTCCTTGTTTGCGAACGGATGCACTTTTACATTTATAATATCGCGGTAAGTAATAAGCCCGATTAATCTGAATTTTTTATCAACCACAGGCAGCTTTTCTATCTTATGATTTTGAAGAATTTCTTCTGCCTTTTGCAAGTCGGTACCTTCTTTGGCAACAATCAACTCTTTGCTCGTCATCACTTCTTTAATAGAGCGTTTCATATTTTTCTCGAAACGTAAATCTCTGTTTGTAACAATGCCAAGTAGTTTTTTATCGGCATTGATGATAGGAATACCACCAATTTTAAATTCTTTTATCAATGCTACAGCGTCTTTCACGGTAGCGGTTTCCAACAGAGTAACTGGTTCGAGAATCATTCCACTTTCCGAACGCTTTACTTTACGCACCTGTTCGGCTTGTTCGGCTATTGTCATATTTTTATGCAACACACCAATACCTCCTTCCTGGGCTATCGCAATTGCAAGGCGATACTCCGTAACTGTATCCATTGCTGCGGAACAAACGGGAGTATTGAGTTTTATTTTTTTAGAGAAATAAGAAGTTATATCTACTTCTCTGGGCAGTACTTCTGAATATGCAGGAACTAAAAGTACATCATCGTAGGTTAAACCTTCGCCTATAATTTTGCTGGAATCTAATGACATTGTTATGGGAGTTTGAATTTTCGTAAATAAAATTCGTGCAAATATACATATTTTTTAGGAAATAGAAATGGGATTACTTAAAGCTAAATCTATTAATGAGTAGATTGTAAAAAGCAGAACCACTCCAAAAATAATATTGAAAGAGGTAAGCAAAGAAGTATAATTGCTTTTTATTTCCGCATTAATTACCAATCGGGCGTGCATAGCTAATAATATTATTATTCCTGGCAGCATAAAGGTTGCTTTCATACTCGAGTAATGCGGAAAACGAATGGTTTGAATAACCGGCACACAAATAAAAAGCAGTGCAACTATAACAGGAACTGCATAATAAAGAGATTGAAAAGTAATTCGGGAAGTGGTTTTTAACTTTCTTTTTATCCAATTAAAAGTGGTTACTATAAAATAGAACATCCAGCTAATACCAAGTAGGTAGGCAATTCTGCCAACAATAATTGCTTCGATATATCGAGGAGAAAGAAACTTCCATTCGTAATCAAAAAATGTACTTGCAAATAACGATGTTGGCAAAGAAGCTGCTGTACTATAAGATATAAATGGCTTTTGAAACAAGGAACATACCCGAAAAGAAAAGAACTCAACTTTATCCAATGTAACAGGAAATTGAGCTTTGGCTTCATCAAAAAGATGCTGATTACTCACCAAAAACTTGCCTGTAATGGTATAACTCCTATATTCTTCTGACAAAGAAATAAGGAGAGCGAAAATAAAAACAGGAAACAAAACAGTTAAACAAAAGCGTTTGTTTTTAAATAGATAGAAAAACAAAATGGAAGCAGGAAATATAATTAACAACAAACCGTGCTGTTTGGTTAAGCATCCTAAAGTAGTAAAACCATTTAGCACAATAAAGCTAATCAGAAACTTCTTTTTATTTTCATTTCCAAAATTTTTAATACATTTTATGTAATATAAAAGAGTAGCAACGGAAGAAAATGTAAGTAAATAATCATTCCCTATCATTGCTGATGTGAGTATATCTCGCGGTAAAACAAGCATAAACGACAGGTAAAGTATCTTTTGCTTTTTGCTTAAATTGAATTCGGAGAGAATAAAATAGAACAGGAGAAATACAATAATGGATAATAAAGGATTGATAAATTGAACTAATTTCCAACTTCCATTATCAGTCAATCCTATTTGTTCTGACAGTTTATAAACCGCAGCAGCACAGTAATAATAAACAGGTGGCTGATAACATTCCCAGCATTGCAAAGGCGATGGTCTATCAAACGATTGCGCATAAATACTAATCGGCTCTCTGTGATTATCGTAACCATTAGTGGCAGGGTTAACAGAAAATAAAAAGAGCCGAAGAGCTATCCCAATTAAAAGGAGAATAGCGATACTATATTTATTGGCGACTGTTTTAAACATTTTAAAATATACCGCAAAACTACATATATTATATAAGTTC
>CAILDT010000029.1 GCA_903833025.1 uncultured Bacteroidota bacterium
AGCTGAAGTAATGGATGACGATATTCCGTTTTAAGTATTAAGAGGGGATAAAACCCCTCGCCTTCTATGGGGGTAGGCAGAGCTGATAACTCTAAAATCTATCTGAGCTTAAAAAACTCGCCTTTTCGTGGTCTACCCCCACCCTAATTGCTTAAAAATTAAGCAAATGTCAGATAAAAACGACACTTTTCCCCTTTAAAATCAGTAACTTAGGTTATTTTGGATTTATTTCTTTATATTCGTAACAAATACGGATTTCGTATATAATACTTCTAAGCAGTACCGATTAATAACGAAAAGGAATCAAAATGAATACAACAATGCAAATCGCTTATGCCTTAAAAATCGTTGAAGATTTAGCAGAAAAACGCAATATTTTATTTGTAGAGCAAATTAAATCTATCGAAACTTATCCGCAGTATTACTCACCAAAAGCTAGAGTAGCCATTAAAACTATTAAGGCTTATAACGAAGAAATGGAAAACAATGATGGTGTAAGTGATGAAGAATATTTTGCACAATACGATTACGAATGTAACCCAGACTAACTGATGAGGCTTTAATAGCCGAAACCCTAGAAATAGGGTCTTAGTCAAATCCACGAAAAGGAAATAAATATGAAATATGAAATTCAAACAAGCACATTAATGAGTGATGATTGGCATTCATTTGCATCAGCCAATGATTACCTCATTGCAAACACGATTATGGAAACATATATTGATCGTTTTGAAAATATGTATTTTCGCATTATCAACACATTAACTGGGGAGTTCACAATATGAGCAAGATAAAAATGAAAGATTTTTTATTTGCTTGCTTATTGGGAGCTGTATTTGGAATTATCTTTGCATTAGGAGTTATGGGTGTTAGTTTTGGTCAGTTAATCGCAGTTTTATTTAATTAAACGAAAAGGAAATAAAATCATGGCACACGAAATCACACAAAGAGCAGATGGATTTAACGAAATGGCATTTGTAGGCGAAACCCCTTGGCATGGTTTAGGGCAAGAGATAGATGAGAATAGCTCTATCGAGGAATGGCAAAAAGCGGCTGGTATGGATTGGACTATTAACTCCTCTCCAATTAAATTCGATGCAGAAGGTAATGATCAGCTTTATAGCGGTCAAAATGTTCTTTATAGATCAGATACTCATCTTCCGTTATCAGTAGTTTCTAATCGTTATAAAGCAGTTCAGCCAGTAGAAGTATTAGAGTTCTTTAGAGATTTAATTGATGAAAATAAATTTAAAATTCATACTGCGGGAACATTAAGAGGTGGAAAAAGAATGTGGGCTTTAGCTGAAACTGGCAAATTTGGTGAAGTTTGTAAGGGCGATGGGGTTGGTGGTTTTTTATTATTATCTACTTCTTGCGATAGAACACTAGCCACAACTGCTAGATTTACTACTGTAAGAGTTGTTTGTAATAATACACTTACAATGGCAGTAAACGATAAATCTAACTGCGTATCTTTTAGTCATATTCAGCAGTTTGATCACGAAAAAGTTAAAGAGAAACTTGGAACTGCCGTAGCATCTTTTGGGTCATTCATGGAAATGGCTAAAATATTGCAAAAACAAAAAATGAGTATTCCTAAAGCAAAAGAATTTTTAGATGCTTTGATTGCTCCCTTAAATCAAGTAAAAGATCAACCATTATCTGAAAACAGAGCTTACAAAAAAATTATTGCTTTGTTTGATGAAGATGCAAAAGGGCAAGAATTGGTGGGAAATACTAAGTGGGGTATGCTTAATGCCGTTACTGAATATGTAGATCACCATAATCCAAGTCGTAATAACGATGCCAGACTTGATTCAGCATGGTTTGGTACAGGTGATCGATTAAAGGCAAAAGCTGTTCAATTATTGACTGCTTGACATTACAAGTATTACAGGTAATACTAACCCTCATCTAATACATGAGGGTTTTTTTATGGGTGCGAATTCCGTGGCAAAAATCAGAGGCTTGTTTATACAAAAGCCAGTTTCAATGACTCTTAACGAAATTAACAAAGAACTGCCAGAACTGAAACCTAGCGATATTTCAATGGCTCTTTGCTATCTATTTAAACAAAGGTATGTACAACGAGCCTTAGTAGCTAATACAACTCCTAAAGAGAGAAAAAGCGTGTGGCAATATACCTATTCGCAATCTAAATTGCCAGAGGTGATTAATGCCCTTTGAAATCGAAGTTTCAAAATTAATCCCTTATGTTAATAATGCTCGAACTCACAGCGATGAGCAAATCAGTCAAATAGCGGCAAGCATTAAGGAATTTGGCTTTAGAAACCCTATTTTGGTTGATGGAGAAAACGGCATTATTGCTGGTCATGGCAGAGTAATGGCGGCAAAGAAGTTAGGACTTACTACTATTCCTTATATTGATTGTTCGGATTTAACTGAAGCTCAGAAAAAGGCTTACATTCTTGCTGATAATCGTATTGCTTTAAATGCTGGATGGGATGAAGAATTACTTAAATTTGAATTAGGTGAAATTAATGTTAGCGATATAGACATTGAATTATTAGGTTTTTCAGATGCGGAATTAAAGCGTTTGCTAGGTTTAGATGATGATAATTCTGAAAATGAAAATGTAGATATAGGCGAATCATTTGAAATTCTTATTGAATGTTCTGGGGAATATGAACAAAGAACATTATTGGAAAGATTGACTGAAGAAGGGTTGAAATGCAAATCGTTAATGCGTTAAATGCTCATATTGAGAGATCAAGTCAAGTAATTAGATCAGGCAGAGTATTACAGCTTGAAGGAATGTTTGATGTTTCACCGACTGAAAACAGTAAATTGGAATGGAATGTAAGTTTGCCATTGCAAGAGAAAAGTTGGAATGTAGGTTTAATAGTTGGTCCTAGCGGATGTGGAAAATCAACAATAGCTAAAGAATTATTTAAAGATGCTTATAGCAAAGGCTACAAATGGGATGATAAAAAAGCATTAATTGATTGTTTTCCTTTAAATATGAGCGTTAAAGAAATTACTTTGTTGTTATCTTCTGTTGGATTTAGTTCGCCACCTTCATGGTTAAGACCCTTTTCTGTCTTAAGTAATGGAGAACAATTTAGAGCTAATAT
>CAILDT010000030.1 GCA_903833025.1 uncultured Bacteroidota bacterium
AAATAAGGAATCAAAAAGTATTTGTAGTTTTGTGCTTTCTAATAACAGATAAAATGTCGGTACATAAAAAAGAAGTGAAAAAGGTTACTACTAACGTGTTGCAGGAAATGAAACGTGCAGGAGAAAAGATTTCGATGCTTACTGCCTACGATTTTACGATGGCGAAGATTGTAGATGATGCTGGGATTGATGTAATATTAGTGGGTGATTCGGCATCTAATGTAATGGCTGGACACGAAACTACGTTACCTATTACCTTAGACCAAATGATTTATCACGCATCTTCTGTTGTTCGGGCAGTTAATAGAGCGTTAATTGTGGTTGATTTACCATTTGGGTCTTATCAGGGAAATTCGAAAGAGGCATTGTATTCTTCCATAAAAATAATGAAGGAAAGCGGTGCTCACGCAGTGAAACTGGAAGGTGGACAAGATGTTATAGAATCGGTAAAAAGAATATTAACCGCCGGAATCCCTGTTATGGGGCATTTGGGTTTAACTCCTCAAAGCATTTATAAATTTGGAACTTACAACGTAAGAGCTAAGGAAGAGGAAGAAGCTAAATTATTGGTTGAAGATGCAAAAGCACTTGAAAAAGCAGGATGTTTTGCTTTGGTATTAGAAAAAATACCTGCCAAACTTGCCGAACAGGTGGCTAAAGAGTTAGAAATTCCTGTTATAGGTATTGGTGCTGGTGGAGGTGTTGACGGGCAGGTATTGGTGTTCCACGATATGGTAGGATTAAACAACGAATTTCATCCTCGTTTTTTGAGAAGATATTTAAACCTATATGATGATATAAAAGGCGCGATAGGTAAGTATATTATAGACGTAAAATCGAAAGACTTCCCCAATACTAATGAGCAATACTAATGTATCAATTAGAAATATTGTACGAAGACAACCACATTATTGCTGTAAACAAACGACCATCCGACATTGTACAGGGTGATAAAACAGGCGATACTCCGCTTAGTGATTTTGTAAAACAATACATTAAAGAGAAATATAATAAACCAGGTGAAGTGTTTGTTGGCACTGTTCATCGTATTGATAGACCTGTAAGTGGAATAGTTTTATTTGCCAAAACAAGCAAAGCATTGGCGCGATTAAATGCAATGTTTCAAACCAAAGAAATTCGGAAAACATATTGGGCTGTGGTGAAAAATAAACCCGAACACATTAGAGGAAAACTCATTCATTATTTAAGAAAAAACGAGGCGAAAAATATGTCGAAAGCTTACGAAAAAGAAACTCCTGGAGCTTTGCGGAGCGAATTGGATTATGAACTGATTTGCAGTTTGGACAATTATCATTTGTTAGAAATAAAACCATTAACTGGTAGGCATCATCAAATTCGAGTGCAACTTTCGGCGATGGGTTGCCCCATAAAAGGCGATTTAAAATATGGTTTCGACCGCAGTAATAAAGATGCTTCCATCCATCTTCACGCCCGAAAAATTGAATTTATTCATCCCGTAAAACAAGAACCTGTTACTATTATTGCTCCGCCGCCCAATGATGTTTTGTGGAATGAGTTTCTGAAAAAGGCAGGATAAATTCGTCCCTCTACTTCTAAAACAACCTTTTTTCGGTCAATCATTAATGAATGGAATTTTCTTCGCCCTCTACTTTAAATTCTCGTTAATTGCAAATCAACCATTTAAGTAAATTAGAAGCCACTTTTGCTCTTTCGCCTCAATTTCTTCACCTCTGAAGTCCTTTTCTTGGTTTCCAATCTTTTTTCTTTAGATGCTTTTGAGGGCTTGGTAGGTTTACGTTTTTTCTTTTCAACGAAACATTTGGCAATTAATTCATCAAATTTCTTTATCACAATTTCTTTATTCCCTAATTGATTTCTTTCCGTTTGAGAAATAATTTGAAGGATACCTTCCTTCGTAATTTTCTTTTCTAATTTTTTTAGAATCGTAATTTTCTGTTCATCTGTAAGCAATCCCGAATTCAACACATTAAAATCGAGTTCTACTTTTGAGGAAACTTTATTCACATTTTGTCCGCCTGCACCACCGCTTCGGCTTGTTTTAAAAGTAAGTTCGGGATGCAGATTGGGTAACTTTATTTTCATTCTGCAAAATTAGTTAATTTATATTGCTAATGTTATTTCTGTATTTTTGGTTTTTATTTCAAAATATATGCGCTTATTATTACTTACATTTTTGTTTTTTACCAACTTCTGTATCGCACAGGATACAACCAATCAATCGAAAATGAAATATTATATCGAGAAAGTGGAAAAGTATTTAGATAGAGAAAAAGCATTATCGAGTTTTTATTCTATTAGTAAAGAAGGAATAAAGATGTACGCATCACCAAAGGATAAATTAAATAATAAAAAAGAGTTTTTAATTCGATGGAATGAAATACAAATTTTTAATGAATTTGAATTTTACGAGTGCAACAGAACAAGGTTTGATACTTATAAATTGGGAGTGGTAAGCAGCGGTCCTGGTTTGTGCGAACGATACTTTAAGCCAAAAGATACTACAAAACAATTATCAGACTACAAAATAGCAATAGATGCAGGGCATACAGCAGGCGATATAACAATGGGAGAAATAGAAAAGAAAGATGTAAAATTTAAACGAGATACTACAAATGGGTTAAATGATTCCATTTCTTTTGCCGAAGGAATGCTCACATTTGCTACTGCCAAATTATTAAAAGAAAAATTGGAAGCAGAAGGAGCACAAGTTTTTATGACCCGAACATTCAATGGAGGCACAGCATTCGGTGTTACTTTCGATGACTGGTTAAAAACAAGTTATAAGAATGCAGTTGATAGTTTATTTAAAATAGGAGAAATAAATGCTGATAAAAAGGAATGGTTTTTAAATAATAAATGCACGAAGAGAGATAAATTCAGGTTAATATTTAAAGATATTGAATTACAAAAACGTGGAGAAATAATTAATAATTATTATCCTGATTTTACAATAATAATTCATTACAATGTGGATGAAACAAATACTGGCTGGACAAAACCAAGTAACAAAGATTTTGATATGACCTTTGTAGGCGGTGCATTTATGAAGAATGATTTATCAACTATTGATAAACGATTTGAGTTTTTAAGATTATTAATAAGTGATGATTTGGAGAAATCAATTACGCTAAGTTCGGCAGTTGTAACAAGTTTTGAGAAAACACTTTTAGTAAAAACAGCAACTATTAATGATGCAAAGTATTTGCGTCAAAGTTGTTTTGCGACAAATGAAAAAGGAGTGTATTGTCGTAATCTTCAATTAACACGCTTTGTTCATTCTGCTTTAGTATATGGCGAAACATTGTATCAGGATAATATTAATGAATGTAAATTGTTAAATAAAGAAACTGATAAAACAAAAAACGAAAGAGTACAGCAAGTTGCTGAAGCTTATTATCAGGGCATTTTGAATTATATTTCTATTTCCAGTAAAACTAAATCCAAATAAAAAACGATGATGAAATTTTTATCTTTCCACATAAAACTTCTTTCTGTTTTTTTATTCTCTGTTATAATTTCTAATACAGTTTTATCACAAAACTGTAATGCTCCCCAAAATTTAGACTGGAATCAGAGTTAAAAATAAGTGTAAATTTAACCAATCAAACAGTCAAACAATGAGAAGAGAAAAAAGAACATTAACAGGAGCATTCAAAGCAAAA
>CAILDT010000031.1 GCA_903833025.1 uncultured Bacteroidota bacterium
ATTTGCTGTTAGTACTACCAATTGATGTGCGTATTCTCGGAGTTGAGTACGAAGGCAAAGAATTCACTGGTCGGGAGATTTGTCACAAACGTGACATAGAATTATATTTCAATGGACGTGATCATAGTTTTAGTTCTAGTGAGCTTAGACAAAGAGTTTTTTGTGCCGAAGGGTCTAAACAACAATTAGAAAAAGATGGTTACTTTGGCCAGATACCAGACGACACCGGTGGTCCTAGTAGCAAATGATTTTGTATGTAAATGGTGATAGTCATAGTTTAGGTGCTCTGAAAGATAACTCTATAGGACAATCTTTTGTAGACATAATTGCCGATAAATTTAACTTATCAGTTATAAATCAAGCAGAATCCGCATCAAGTGCAAGTCGCGTAATAAGAACAACACGAGAATTTTTTTCTAAAAAAGATCCTAAAGATATTATGGTGTTAATAGGATGGGGAACATGGGAAAGAGAAGAGTGGGAGTCTAATGGAAAATATTACAATGTTATGGAACATTGGTACAAACATCTACCAGATGAATTACTTGAAAAATATAACGTATGGGTCACATCGTTAAATCCCGACTTAATAGATGCAAAGTCAATACATATTCATAAAGAAATATACGGACTACATCAATATTTGCAAGAGATTAATGTTCCTCATCTATTTTTTAATTGTATGTATAATTTTTTTGGTATCAAAGAATCCGAAATGTTAAACTGGAATAATTGTTATGTAGGTCCATACACAAATGATTTAAGCTATTATTGGTATTTAACAAATCGACATTTTGTCAGTGATCACTGGTATCATTTTGAGCAGTCTGGGCACCAGGCCTGGGCCGATGTTTTAATAAAATATATAAAAGAAAATAATTTGTTATGATATTATACGTTAACGGCGATAGTCATACTGCAGCCGCAGAAGCAGTAAATCCTTATGCGTTTGCCGATGATGACCCTCAATATTTCTATATGGGTCGAGTTGCACATCCTGATAATTTAACAGTCAGCTGGGGTCGACTATTAAGTCTGTCATTACGTGCAGGATTTCATTGTGCGGCCGAAAGTGCAAGTAGCAATGCAAGAATAATAAGAACCACACGTGAATGGCTTGGTACTCGCACAAGCAATAATGATGTTTTAGTTATCATACAATGGTCGACCTGGGAGCGTGAAGAATGGTTAATCGACGGCACTTACTATCAAATTAATGCTTCTGGAGTTGATCAAGTTCCGTCGAGCCATCAACAACAATATCAAGAATACATAGCAAATATTGAGTGGCAAAAACGCACAGAGCAAGCACACGAAGAAATATGGAAATTTCACAAAGAGTTAGAGAAGGAAAAAATTAAACATATCTTTTTCAATGGCAATAGTGATTTTTCCAAAATACAAAAACAAAAAGACTGGAAAAAATCCTATATCGCACCTTATGATCCTGTGATGACGTTTGATGTTGTCATTAAACAACAAGGATTTGAAACTGTCGCCGCCAATTCATGGCATTTTGGGCGAGATGCCCATAGCTTTTTCCACCGTTTTATGTTAAAATACGTTATTGACAATAACTTTATCTAAGGTGTTTTATGCGATATGTGCTGATTGATACAGCCAATATGTTTTTTCGTGCAAGACACGGTGCTCATCGTGCCAGTGATCCTTGGGAAAAACTTGGTTTTGCCCTGCATATAACGCTGATGGCTGCCAACAAAGTTGCCCGTAGATTTGAAGCTGATCATGTGGTTTTTGCACTGGAAGGACGTAGCTGGCGCAAAGATGTGTATAAACCCTACAAAGCCAATCGTGCCGTGGCCAG
>CAILDT010000032.1 GCA_903833025.1 uncultured Bacteroidota bacterium
GAAGAGACAGACAGGATAAATAGAGAGATGGAGAAATTAATTGTTACAGTTCCAGAAGTAGCAAATTATTCTCGCAGAACAGGTGCTGAAATGGGTTTCTTTATTACCGAACCAAACAAAGGCGATTATTTAATTCAATTAAAAAAAGATAGAACAAGAACAACTGATGAAGTAATCGCAGACATCAGAGAAAAAGTAAGAAGCACTCAGCCTTCTTTAGAAATAGATTTCGGGCAAATAATCAGTGATATGCTTGGCGATTTAATGAGTTCCACACAACCGATTGAAGTAAAAGTATTTGGCAACAACCCGAAAGTACTAAATGAATATGCAAAGCAAATTGCTGAAATAGTTAGTAAAGTAAAAGGTACTGCTGATGTGTTTGATGGAATCATTATTGCCGGACCAGAAGTTAGCATAACTCCAAGATACGCTAAATTAGCTCAATTTGGAATATCTCCCGCTGATTTTCAATACCAGATGCAGACACAATTGGAAGGAAATGTTATTGGAACTATTTTGGAAAATCAGCAGATGACAAACATCAGAATGATTTATCCTGACAGTAAAAATTCCGGTATAAATAGTATCGCCGAACAAAGTGTTTTTCTCCCAGGTGGTAAATTAAAACCAATTAACGAACTTGCTCACGTAGATATAAAACCTGGTGTTGCTGAAATAAAAAGAGAAAATCTTCAATCAATGGTTTCGATTACTGCCCGATTGGATGGAAGAGATTTAGGGGCTGTAATTAAAGATATACAGAAAGAAGTGAATGCACAAATTCATTTACCCCAAGGTTGCCATATTGTTTATGGCGGTGCTTATGCAGAACAAAAAAAATCATTCGATGATTTACTATTGATTATGATAACTGCGAGTCTGTTAGTATTTGCTATTATTCTTTTTCTTTTCAGAGATTATAAAATATCCTTATTAATACTTATTATTTCTGTTCTTGGAATTTCCGGAAGTTATATTGCTTTATATCTTACCAACACTCCACTCAATGTTGGCAGTTACACTGGACTAATAATGATTATAGGTATTATAGGAGAAAATTCTATTTTCACCTTTCAACAATTTAAAACTACATTACAAACCAGTTCTTCGGAAGAAGCTATTGTTTATGCTATTTCCACTCGTCTTCGCCCTAAATTAATGACGGCACTTGGAGCTATTATTGCTTTAATGCCTCTTGCACTCGGCATAGGAACAGGGGCGCAATTGCACCAACCATTGGCTATTGCAGTTATCGGTGGTTTTTTAATTGCAATGCCTTTGTTGTTAATTGTATTGCCAACAATGTTGCGAATTATTTATAAGAAAAAAACTCAACAGAATTAAAACAGAATTGCAGTTTACTTTTGTTGCGTAATAATTAATAGTAATAACGACTAAACAAAACAAAAATGAAAAAAACAATTTTATTAGTAGCCACCGGATTCATTACAATCACGGCTAATGCACAAAAAGTTAAAGAAGCAGATGTGCCTGCCGAAGTAAAATCAACTTTTACAAAACAATATCCTAATGTGAAAGCAAAAGGATGGGAAAAGGAAGATGGTAATTATGAAGTGGAATTTGACAAAGATAAAAATGAGATGACTTTGGTGATTGACCCAAAAGGACACCTTGTTGCAACTGAAACAGAAATTAAAGTTTCTGAACTATCAAAAACAATTGTAGATTATTGTGCTAAAAATTATGCAGGTAAAAAAATTAAGGAAGCTTCTAAAATAGTTGATGCGAAAGGAGTTGTAACTTACGAAGCGGAGATAGATAAAAAAGATGTATTGTTTGATGCTAATGGAAAGTTTATTAAAGAATCGGCGGATAATGATTAAGGATATAAATAAGTGA
>CAILDT010000033.1 GCA_903833025.1 uncultured Bacteroidota bacterium
ATTCAAAAGGGAATTATTTGCGATACAATCCAATTTCATTTGCAGCACATGCAATCTTACATATCATAAGGATTGGTACAACAAGCCTAAGAATATATGCTTTTTCTGCACTTACTTTAATCCAAAAAGAGATACATACCTCACGATTTTAAAATTTGCGGAATGGTATTGTATAAAGAGTAGTTATGATCCGATTGACTTTTATAAAGAGTATGTGGCGTATGCGAGTATATGGTGTACGCGATTCAATATTGATTATACGAAAGATAGTAAGGAGATGGAAAGAGAGCTGTTACAGAGAATCCTTTAAGTGTTTTGAGTTTAGTTTTAGTTGTGAAAAAATAGGAAATGAAAAAGGAACAGGGATCTTTTCCCGTAGCATCATATTTAATTCGCGTTCTTTAATCACTTTGAGCTCTTCCAATAAATCATGCATGCGATCGGTTTGCGTAGCGGACTGGTGATAAAAGGGAGCAGAATAGATCTCTTTTTTCAACTGTTTGATTTCATCGGACAACAATGCGATTTGCCCTGTTTGCTGATGGACGAGAGCGGTTAACACCTCTATTTTCTTCTTATTGGCTTGTTCCACTTTTTGCTCAATTTGCTCGGTTTTCTCGGTTTTCTCAATTTGTTCAGTGCTTTGCTCCACTGTAAACCATTCCTCGTTGATTTTATTCATTGTGCAAATCTTAAATTACGTTAGATTTTAACCAGCCATTTTCTTTAAGCTAGCCATTTTCTTTAAGCTATCCATTTTCTTTAAGCTAGCCATTTTCTTTAAGCTATCCATTTTCTTTAAGCCACTAAAATGCAATCTAAACAAATAATCGCATCATAGTATATGGAGTACAATATATCATGTGGAAACCCAGGAGCAATGGAAGTACTTGCCAAAGTAATGCAAATCAATCCTGATGCATTTGCATCGTGTTTGAATGCGCTGCAACGAAATCATATCAAAGGAGCAGATATCTGGATCATTTATAAATTGTGCAATAAAGATGTACACAAATTTGTGAAGTATCCATTTGACACGTATAAGTTAGATTATAATTCGGACTAACATGCGCTTATCAGCACATTCTCCACCAACTCCGTATCTATAAAGCAAACCGACTCTTCCCCCTTTTTCACACTGACCACCTTAAACCATCCATTGCGGTTCCCATTGCGATCTCCATCAATAAAGAAATTAGGCGGATATAATACATCTTTCATTAGCCCGCGTTTCAAATACAATCGTTCTAAGCCAAGCACAATAAATCGGTTATCACTGTACCGTTTCACATCCAAATAGTTCAGAAATTCTTCTATCACTTCAAGGGGTGCATCCTGGATGTCTTCTGGGATCTGAGTAGCACCATGGGTTAGCAAATCATTTGTAAGCGGTAATGCTTTTTTGTTAATCGGTACGCATACAAAATGGTTCTCGGTCAAATCAGATGCTGCAACCCATTCGGGTTGTAAATAGGTATAGTCATAATTGCGAATGGCTTCGCACCAGGTTGCTACACGGAGTCTAGCGTAAAACTGCGCATTGACACATGAAATGACGGGACGGCGATAGATTTTGATCTGATCAACAGTTTGTTTTGTATTGTCGTTATTATTGTCGTTATTACTGTCGTTATTACTGTCTTTATCGCTTTCATTATTGCTTTTTACACTTTCTACACTTTTGTATTCCGTTGTAAAAATAGTGGTGTTCGGTGTAAGTCC
>CAILDT010000034.1 GCA_903833025.1 uncultured Bacteroidota bacterium
AATAATTATTTATAATCATATAAAAACAATTTTAATAATAAAAATATAAGAACAATGGCCGCCACCGCAACAACTGTTAAAACGATTATTAGCGAACTCGATGTCCCGCAGCTCCAGACTCTGCAAGCCGAAATGACCAACCAACTCTTAGTCATTAAATTTGGCGCCGACTGGTGTGGGCCTTGTAAGAAAATCGCCCCTAATTTCCACGATTATATCGCAAAGGCACCGGCGAATATTATTTTCGCCGATATTGATGTCGATGAAAATATGGATCTCTATATGGCTCTAAAGAAGCATAAGATGGTCAACGGCATTCCCGTCTTTTTCGCTTATTATAGCGACAATAAAAAACGTGATAAATGGTTTATTCCTGATGATTCTATTGTCGGAGCGGATTTAAAGGCTGTCGCCGAATTCTTTGGTCGCTGTAGTAAGAAAGCTTTTGAAATGAAGAGCAGTCATGAAAGTTATAGTTATTATTCTTAAATTTATTTAGGCTAGTTTCAAACTCTTGCACCGATCAATCAGCATCGCTTCTTGTACTAAGCTGCTTTTAAGTCCTTCAATACGTTCTTTCAAAGCTTTCATTTTTGCCTTCTCATTTGGTTTTGCCGCTTTATCGCCTAGAGTGCTCTTTAGATGTTCTAATTCTTCTTTAATTTCGTCCAATGCCGTTTGCAATTCCGCTTCCATTGCCCGTTTCGCTTCTGCCACACACTGGGCTTTTTCCGCTTTATTTTTCATTGTTTTACAGCGGGCCGAATGTTCTTTAAAAGTCGCCGTTATGCGTTTCTTGGTTTCCTTTACATTCGTTTTTAAAGTTTTAATTCGTTCTTTATTTTCCTTTAATTGCGCCTTACTGGTTAAGCGCTCCGTAGCCTTGGCATTTTTATCTTCTTTCGTATTCGCCATTATTTTATCGACAAATTCTTTGCGCAATTCGTCATCGGGGATTTGCGACATGATCGTCGGGACTTCGATCATAATCGGTTGGGCAAATTGTGTCGGGTCTTGTTCGCGATTTAAATAACTAATATAGCCGCTCAATTTATCTGCTAGTTTCTTCGAGCCTTCTTCCGTCAATATATTATCACTATTCATATACTTTCGTTTAAACTCTTTAATGTCGGTCGTGATCTTTTCTGCAGGATCATCCTTACATAAATTAATGAGTTTAAACAGTTCGATCGGGCTATTGGTAAAAGGCGTTGCCGTCATAATGAGGAGTTTCGCCGAATCTTTGCCCGAGACCTGATAACTCTTTTGCACTAAGCGTTCCATAACTTCCATATTCGGTCGCTCCGACGCCTTTAAGTCGCCACCATAGAGTTTATGGGCTTCGTCGATAATAATGAGAGTTTTTCGCAATATATCCGCTTTGCCGTTGCGTTCGATTAATTTGTCCATATACACGTTATGCGCGCCTGGTGTCAATAAGTTACTGAAGGTTTTATAACTGATCGGTTCAATCCAGTTTTTGCTCAAGAGGCGTTTGCGCTTTGCCGGATCGTCGGGAATTGTCAGCCCATCGCGCTGCATCCGCTCGGCTAAAATAATATGACACACATCGTCAAACATGTTCTTGTAGACATCGATTTTTAAAGTGTTGCGGGTCACCCATAAAATTGTATAACCTTCTCGCTCGAAAGATGATGTGGCGGTTGCGATCGCTGTACACGTATTATGCGTTACAGTAAAATCACCTAATAAATAACGACAGTTACCGTCCAATGTAAATCCATAATAGTCTCCACAATCAGTCGCTTTTTCCACTCGGATGCCTGTAATTAAAGTATCTTTTATTTGACATCGTGCTTCAGCCATTTTACGTGTTAATTTAACAGGGATTTCTTCCAAACCTGCTCCGGATATAAGAATACGATTATATTCATTTGTCTTTGTTACGCCTTTATATGTCCAAGATTTGTTGCTCTTCTTTCTATAAGCCGCAAAACCTAATGAACGAGCGATAAATAATATATCATCTGCTAGAACATTTGATTTTTGAGTAATTTCATAACATTTATCTGTATTTGAATAACTCCCATCTGTATCAATTAAACCAGCTAATATTAATAGACGATTCTCACGATTTGTGCATTTATAATCATATGGAATATGCTTATTATTAATTAAATTATACTTCTGTAAGGCATCTATAAACTCATTTGTTTTAGTAGTTCCATTTTTTGATATACGATAATCATATTGCGATTGATAAACTAATTTTAAACCATACTTTGGTATCTCATCCATCAAATATTTTAGTATTTTGGCGTCCTGTGAAGTAATAACAGGACCACGCGAAGAGCCATCGCCTAGCCATAATCCAATAATATATGGATCAAAAGTAACTGGTTTATGTGAAAATTCCACTCCCTTTCGATATCCTTTCAATTCTCGCTGAAGACTTTTTGACAATTTTAAATAATCTTTTACCTCAATTTCCACAATACGATCTTCTTCTTTAAATACACTTAAATATTTCTCGGCTTCTTCTCTTGTTGCAAAAGATTTAGCTTTTAATGTAACAGTTTTATTATCTATATGACATGCCTTAAATGGTAAATTTTTCTGGCGATTTTGTACATTACTTATTGTTCCAATTCCTGAATATTTCAGACATAGAATATGTTCAGAATTAACTGTATATTTTTCTCCTTTAACAGGAATAATATCATATAATGTATCTTGTCCTCTAGCTAAAGATAATACATATCTTGGTTTAGAATCATCCCCCATTAATTTATCGCCTACTAATATATTTTGCACCATTTTAATAGTTCCATCATACATTAATATAGGTGTATCTAGAGCGTGACACTTACCCGTACCTACGCTTTGAAATAATAATATTCCTTTGTAAGGCGACTGCGGGGTAAAAAATGTCCGAACAAAATCTTGGGTCGGATTTAATTTCATAATGCGCGAAGCGCCGCCGACCTTCTCCGGAGCCTTTGCCGCTGCCGCTGGGTCTATACATTTATTCTCTACAACGATTTCACCCCATTTAAAATTCGCACCATAATTGGTTTTAATAAAATCGCGCATTTGCGTAAAGTTCAGTTTCTTCAATGGAGCGCCTGGTTCTTTCAGTTTTAATTTCGGATCAGTGTGACCAGTATATTCAACAATCGCATAATCAATCTCTTTTATCGGTTCTACATAAGGGACTAGATCTAATTGTTGCATGACTTCATTGGCGATTTTTAAAGAAGAGGCGGATTTAGCCTTAGCAGGCGTCTTAGTGCGATTCATTATTTTCCGTGTTTTCGCCGAAGATCGTTTAATTGATATACGAATTGTCTTCTTCTTTGGTGTGCTACTTCGTGTGCTACTTCGTGTGCTACTTCGTGTGCTACTTCGTGTGCTACTTCGTGTGCTACTTCGTGTGCTACTTCGTGGTAATATCTCCAAATATTCTGTTTCCGGTTCTTCTTCTTCACCTAGAGACAAATAATCACCTTTTTCACCTTCTTCTTCTTCTTCACCTAGAGACAAATAATCGCCTTTTTCACCTTCTTCTTTTTCGCCAACATCCAAATAAGATGATTTATCAAAATGACCTAATTCCGGCTCTTCGTCTTCTTCGTCTTCTTCGCCTGTTATAGAGAGATAGTCTTCTTTTTCTTTCTTTTTCTTTCTTTTAATAGTTATTGTAGTTTTCATTCTTTTATGCACTAATTTCGGCACCATCGCAGCTCTATTCGCCCATTCTGCATTCACCTGTTTACAATAGTTGGGGTTTTGTTTCATATAAGCACATAAATAACCGCGTATATGTTTCGCCGGCAACTTTGATCTATCGTGTTTATATTTCAAATACACTTTATATAGAAAATCTACTGTCGCCGGTATATCATTTGTGGAGCGCAGACCGCATTTTCCTGCGCATTTAATTTCATCAATATCTTTAAAGGCTCGACGGGCACCACCGCGTAAAGTATCTTCTAATTGCATTTGATCGCGGCCTTGCGTCTGGCTTTGGCCTTGCGTCTGGCTTTGGCCTTGCGTCTGGCTTTGCTGTGTAACATCATATAAATACGTCACGTCGTGTATCCGATGAATATTCGAGGTCAAACTAAAATCGACCGAGAAAACTGGCGCCAATTTGTACAACTGTTCCGCGAGTCGGGACATTGTCCGATCAAACTCGCTATACAAAAGCGCCGCATCCTTGAATTTCGTGGTATTTTTAAAAATATAAGCATCTTCGGTGGGATTTTCTAATAAAGCCGGATCGCTCGCCTGATACATGTCTTGAAATTCTTCCGGTACCGCAATATAATAATTATACACATACAAAGGCCAGCCGACATTCGGTTCAAACATTAGACCTTTTTGCCCACAAGTCCGCGTCGCTCGGCCAATCGTTTGTTTCAAATCCGCGATCGTCATGGACGGTTCAAAAATATGCACATATTTCACATCAAATAAATCAATCCCTTCTTTGAAGCCGCTATCTAAAATAATGAACCGCATATCTGCACCTTGAATATTGTCCGGCCGTTTATTATAGGTTTGCAAGACTTCTTTCTTAAACTTTTGCGTAAAATCTGTGCCGAAAATAGATGATGAAGATAAAAGCCCAAACGAATTATTCACATTATCTGCTCCGGCCTGCAATAAAGTCATTTTTAATGCTTTTTGTCCTGCAACCGCACGCGAAGCAATAAGATTCTTATAGCCTTTACTGACAAACGCTGAGGCTAATATTTTCGCTCCATAACCGCCTTCTTTTACATCAGAGAAAATAAAATGTTTAAACAATTTCCCATGTGTCGCTAAATCATTTGCGTCGACTTGCTCAATAATTTGAAATAATTGCTCTAATTTCGGCGAGGCATTATGCATAGCGGCTTCCACCACCGCTGGATCGAATTTTTTGCTGTCGAATTTATGCTGGGGTAACATCTTACTCCAGTTCTCGGTTTGGCGCATACAATTATAAATCTTTTTGCGTTTGTTTGAAAAAGAGGCTTTTTTCAATTTCTTTTTGGATGCCAGACTGCTGCTGCTGCTTGTATTACTTCGCATACTGCTGCTTGCACTACTTGCTCTGCTGCTTGCACTACTTCGCATGCTGCTTGTATTACTACGAGAACTGCTGGCGCTTTCAGCACACCATATTCTATTACTATAGCATCTGGTCACCTTCTCAAATAAGACTGGATCTACATTACCGCCTTTATCTGGTGCATTTTTTAGTAACCAAGCGCGAGC
>CAILDT010000035.1 GCA_903833025.1 uncultured Bacteroidota bacterium
AAATAAATTAATATGTTTCATTTTTTTGATTTTTTTAAATTATTAGTTAAAGAAATTAATTACACTATTATTTATCTATTGAGAAAATCAGTTTGCCATTCCAATCATATTTAGCAATTAGCTTTTTTCTCATTGTTTCATATATTTCAATAACATTGGGCTTAACTTCGAATGTATGAAAGCCACCGCTATTACCTGCACTTAGTTTATATGAAATAGGTACAACCAGTCCAAAGCCAACTCTATAAATTCCTTTATTGGAAGCTTTACCACCAGTCAGTCCGAATAGATTTTTTTTATTTGAACAATCTTTGGAATTTATTATTGTTGAAGGACAAAAATCAATGGAATCTTGATTCATAATAATATTAAGTTTCGCATCTATAATACCGCCTATTGCTCCGTTTCCAACAGCAGCTTTTCTATTTGGGTCTTGATTGGTATAACTGAATAAATCACAACCTATATATTCCTTAACATCAAATTTTTGTTGCGGAGCTATAATTACAGTCCCTTTTATACTAATCACACCCACACCAGTTTCATTAGAAAAAATTCTGTAATAATCTTTCCCCATTTCTGAAATATTATCAAGTTCACAAGGAAATAAATAGGTTCCATCTTTTTTCATTATTCCAATTTTATAAATCGCTTTACCGTATGAATAACCGCTTGGATTATCTTCGGTTTTATTTAATTTATAAACAAATGCTAACCCATTTTTTTTAATTTGAACTAAATCAAATTCATCTGGCGAAATCTCTTTCCCTTTTGTGTCAATAATTTTCCATTTTTGTTCAACCACCATGTTTGGTGAACCTAATTTAGATTCAGTAACAGCATTGATTCCATCTATAAATTCCAACACTGAGGTGTATTTTGCAGGTATGATAATCTTTTTGGTGGCTTTGTCTTTAAAACCATATTTATATCCATCTGCAAATTTCTCTAATGTTTGACTTATTGCATTAATTGATAAGGCAATAAACAGTAATGTTAAAAGTTTTTTCATTTTTGAATAATTTATTTTTCTTACTTATAAGGCTTTGTAAGTTTGCCCCGTTTTTTCGAGTGGTTGCTGGTCTCCACTTTCATTTTTGCAGTCTCGCAAGACCGTCAAGAACTGTCAAAGTATTTCTTTGTTGGTTCTCGTGTCATTCCGTTGTGTCGTTTTTTAAACTTGCCCATAACGGTTTGCGGGTTTAAGAAGTTGGGGATTTCGGAGCACAAAACTGTCTGCCAGCACTGAACTTGATACGAAGCACAAATGTTTGATTAACCACTGAACCCCCAATTTCTTTAAACCCGATGTTATGGGCTGGTTTTATTTCTTCTTCCTAATGAAAGGATTTACACTTTCTTTAGGTTCTTCAGATGTTGTTGGAACAATTATATATTTGTCCTTGTCTTTAGTTATTGTATATAATGTGTTATTCAACATAATTAATGCTGGGCTATCTTTTCTGCCGTCAGTGGTAACAAATGATTCAAGCTTATTTGCTTTAAAAAACATAAATACTGTCTGTTCTTTTCCGTTATAAACTTCTGTACCAGTTGTTTCTCCGCCTCTTGAGTTGATTAGTTTTGGATTAACTTTTCTTTCAACAAATTTGTATTTGTATGTAAAAATTGTATACCCATCAATTTGGTTACTTAAAATATTATAAGGCTTTGAGCCTAATAATGAAATAACTTCTTCTAACGAAGAATTGAGTTTAAGTTGATACAAGTTTTCTACAGAAGTAAATTTCGCAACTTGAACTGTTTTACAAGATGTAAAGAATAGAGCACTTATCATTATTGCTCCGAAAATTGTCATTAATTTTTTCATTTTGTTTTGCGTAGTCGCCACTTTTGTTTTGATCAATTCCGTTTTTTAGAGTGGGTTCTGGTCTCCACTTTTTTCGTTTAATTTTTACTTTTTTGTCACATTGGGTGGTCAGCCCTTTGGCTTTCGCAGACCGTCTTGGTTTTTAAACTTGCCCATATCGTTTTGCAGCTAAAAGAAGTGGCGGGTTAGATGCATTAAACTGGCTGAACGCACAATGTTTATTAATTGCACAACTGTTTATATTTGCACTTAGCCCGCCATTTTTTTTAGGTGCTGTTATGGGCTGGTTTTATAATTGTTACCCTTTTTTAGAACCAAAAAATGCACTCGCAATTGTTCCAATCAGTGAAACATACAAACCAAAGCCAATTGAACCAATTTCAAAGCCACCATATTTATTCATATACATAAAGATTGATATTAACCCATAACAAACAAGAACAATAGAACTTATGGTTAATATTTTCTTGTATTTTAATATTTGTGGAACGAAACTGCTAATTATTACACCAACTAAACTTAATGGGAATAAAAACAAAAGTGTCATTAATCCACCACCTGGAACCATCTCTGAAATCTTCTGTATTCCACTACCACTTACTGAATATCCTCCTGCACTTAACCATGGAAGAAAATAACCAATTAATGCAATTACTGCAAAAATTAGTTGTTTATTTTTAAGCAAGGCACCAGTGTCAATATTGCCTAAACTACTAGTGTCTATTGAAAAAGATTCACTTTTTAGTGAGACACCGCATTTGACGCAAATTACTTGGTTGGGATTTGTTGCTTCTCCACAACTTGGACAAAAGTTTTTTTCTGAACGAGGATTAACCCCGCATTTTGGACAAGCTATCGCTTTATCATTTACTTCATTACTACAATTTTTACAATACATAATTTTTTATTTTAAATTTGTTCTTACTCTTATGGTTTTTCGGAATACACCCCGTTTTTTGAGTGGTCGCTGGTCTCCACTTGTTTGTTAAATTATTTACAATCAGCTAATGCTTTCAAATATGCAGCATTAAATTTTTGATAATCACTTGCATCTTTGTATTTGCCTTGCATTTCTGTTGCAAGCGAAGCGGCTTCAGTCATTAATTTTGTGCTTTCTGTCATAGCGGACATATCTCCTGTAGCAGCTTTTGCAGCCCCTTCAGTAGCCAATTTTTGTGCTTTACACATTAGCTCTGCATATTTCTTAGCATCACTCTCAATAGAGTTACCTCCGCAACTTGTCATAATTACTGAAACAATAAACATTGCTCCGAAAATTGTCATTAATTTTTTCATTTTGTTTTGCGTAGTCGCCACATTTATTTATTGTATGCTTCGTTTTTTAGAGTGGGTTCTGGTCTCCACATTTGTGAATTAAATTATTGTTTGGTCTTAACATATCTGTCAAGACGAGTCAAAAGTCGGTGGTTCTCTTGTCTGTGTCATTCCGTTGTGTCGTTTTTTAAACTTGCCCATAACACATAAAATATCAATGTTATTATCATCCAAAATTATATCACTAATTGTAAGAGTTGATTCGTTTTCATATTCAATAGCACCTTTTGTTAGTTTTAATTTATCATCTATAATTGCATACTCAATTGTTTTTTTAATTTTATTGTTATAATAAGCA
Source organism: uncultured Bacteroidota bacterium (assembly GCA_903833025.1). Taxonomy (GTDB): domain Bacteria; phylum Bacteroidota; class Bacteroidia; order 2-12-FULL-35-15; family 2-12-FULL-35-15; genus 2-12-FULL-35-15. The sequence continues at coordinate 3,465 of CAILDT010000035.1, forward strand.
AAAACGTGCTTTTTATCTTCCGAAAAAATTATGTGTTCTATATAGCCAGAGTAATACTCTCCGTCATTACAATCAAATCTAATTAATTCAATTCCATTATCTGATACTATACCATTTGAATTAATCGGATAATAGGTATAAACTTTTTTTGTTTGTTATCCTCCAGCGTAACAGTTATAAGTACAATTTCCCCATCAACCAAAAACACGGCATTCTGCAATTGTAGCAAAGCAAATTCTTTTTCTTTACTGGAAAATGTAAATTTCGTTGCTGAGATTAAAGTATTTGTTTTTTCATCATATTTTTCAATCCCTCCAAATGAACCTAAATAAACAACTCCTTTGTAAATTCCGAGAAATGTTCCACCTATAGGTGATTCTGCCTCTTTTGCAGTTCCCCATTCTATATTCACATTCTGCCCATAAAACATTTTTGTAATCAATACAAATAATACAAGTATTATTGTTCTCATAATTTTCATTTTTAATTGTTTGTAAAAGTATTATTTATTTTTAAAATTCTCTCTTAACCAAAAAAAGTACCCTTCCGAAACTATCGGAAGGAAACTTATTTTTTTGATACATAATTTTTATAAACCGATGATGCAGGTAATAACTCCACTCCAGCCGCCATCTTTGCTTTCATCAGTAAGATTTATAAATCTTAAAAAGCAAGCAAACTTTTTGCCTGCATTAGCAGGGGTAAAAGCGTGGCTAAAAAGCGCGCTTTTGCTGGTGAATACTAAATCGCACTTAAATGGGTCGGTTGGCAATGCCTCATCCACACCCAATAAAACTCCTCTAATTTCCACAGCATCTGCCAATGGGTCCATTGCGGCTCTTTTGGCGTGCGTGTCGGTACGCACTATAAAATTAACAATAGCACCGCCTACCGAATATACTTTACCAAACGGAATGTTGGTAATAGCAGTTCTTCTTGGGCGATGGTCGCTCGGGATAGCAATGTGCAGGGTTAGATAATCGTCGGGTGTCATCACACTGCGAGGTATATCATTATAGATATCTTGCAGTTGATGTGTAATAGTGCCTTCGCTGTTATGCAAATAAGTGTTAACAGGTCCGGTGCGTGTAACAGCCCCCGAATGTAGGGTGTGCCAGTGATTCCAACCTGTTGCCGGGTCGGTTACTTTAAAGGTTAAGGTGGTAATATTACCTGCCGAAACTATTAAACGAGTTGCATTATCAGTAAGATATTGTAATACTAATAGAATGTAAGCGTTGAAAGGTTCAATTGCTTTAGGTACGATGTTGTCTCCCATTTTGTTTTTTGTTTTTTTAGTTAATTAATTGATATTTATCTATTTATACTTGTAAAAGGTGTTCATATTAGCGTTAGTTATCGATATCCAATGGTTAGTTATCAATATCCAATAGTTGAAGACCGATAACTTTTGGTTGGATACCGATAACTTTTGGTTAGTTACCGATAACCTATAGTTGGATACCGATAACTTTTGGTTAGTTACCGATAACCAATGGTTGGTTGCCGATAAGTAAAAGTTGCTGAATGATAAAAAGTTGGAAAAAGAGGTGCTAATAAAGTTATTAACAATTTTTATTTTTGCCCAAAAATAAGCAACAATTGGCTGAAAGCGAGAATTAATAAGCAAAAAAAAGGTAGCTCTGTAACCGTTGTTAATAAAGGCGTTTAACGAACGGGGGGGGGGTTATAAAACGCCCTGTTTAATGAGGTTTCGGAGGTGGCTTCCGAAATGGTTGATTTTGTTGATATGTTAGCGGTCGTTTGCATTTGCTTCGGTAAAGGTAAAAATGTTTGGAAGATAATCAAGAAATACTTTTATTATTTGCTGGAAATGAAAAAATTAGAAACGCGAAAAAAGGTTTTTAAAACATACCTATATATAAGAGAGATTTTTTC
>CAILDT010000036.1 GCA_903833025.1 uncultured Bacteroidota bacterium
GTCTGATAAAATGTTTCTCGAAAACACACTACATTCAAATAAACGAAAAGGGTCGATAGAAGTAATTTGTGGCTCAATGTTTTCAGGAAAAACAGAGGAATTAATCCGAAGAATGAAACGAGCGCAATATGCAAAGCAAAAAGTAGAGATTTTTAAACCCGCTATTGATAACCGTTACGACGAAGTGAAAGTAGTTTCTCACAATAGCAATTCCATTCATTCAACTCCGGTTCCTTCTTCTGCAAATATTTTATTATTGGCAAATGATGTTCAGGTTGTAGGTATTGATGAAGCGCAATTTTTCGATAATGGATTAACAGACGTATGCAATCAGCTTGCAAACAATGGTGTTCGGGTTATAGTTGCCGGACTAGATATGGATTATCTTGGAAAGCCATTCGGTCCAATGCCCTCATTATTGGCTATTGCAGAGTATGTTACTAAAGTACACGCTATATGTATGCGTTGCGGAAATCTTGCAAACCATTCGCACCGCATTACCGATGAAGCTGATTTAGTATTACTTGGTGAAACAAATAATTACGAACCCCTTTGCAGAGATTGTTTTACAGAAGCCAAAAAATAATATATTCATATCATCTTTTTACCACATAGGCACATAGAATCATAGGATACACATAGAAAAAAATAAAATTAATTAAATTAAAAGAATTGGTGACATACTTAATAATAAAAAAAATAAACCTATGTGTTTTTTCTATGTGTCTATGTGCCTATGTGGTAAAAAAATGGTTTATTTATAATGAATTGCTAATAAAAAATAACAAAAAATAGTATGATAATTACACAGAAATATATAGATGGACTTACTTATAAAATAATTGGATGTGCTATCGAAGTCCATAAGAATTTAGGTCCGGGCTTGCTGGAAAGTGTGTACGAAAAATGTTTCATTTATGAGTTGGGTTTGCAGGGACTATATTGTCTTTCTCAACAAACAATACCTATTCAATATAAAGATGTAACACTTGATGCTGAATTGAGATATGATGTGCTTGTAGAAAACCTTATTGTTGTTGAACTCAAATCGAGCGATTGGATTTATCCAATTTATGAAGCAGTACTATTAACATATATGAAAATGTTAGCAAAACCAAAAGGGATAATTATTAATTTTAATTGTACTAACATTTTCAAAGAAGGACAAAAAACTTTAGTGAATGAATATTATGCTGCATTACCGAAGGAGTAGTTTTAAAGTCAAACTAAAATAATATATGAATTATACTATCTCTTCTATTTCCACAATTATCAATGGAGAAATTATTGGAAACAATAATAAAAACGCTTCTATAAAAAATTTATTAATTGATAGTCGTAAACTTTCCAACCCCGAAACATCATTGTTCTTTGCTATTGTGGGCGAAAGACATAACGGGCATAGTTATATAAGTGAATTATATGAAAAAGGAAATCGAAATTTTGTTGTGTCCGTTTTACCAAATACTATTTCTCTTTTTCCAGAAGCAAATTTTATTTTAGTTAAAGATACATTGCTTTCTTTGCAGCAACTATGCGCATATCATCGTGAGCAATTTAAAATACCTGTGATTGGAATTACAGGAAGCAACGGAAAAACAATTGTTAAGGAATGGTTGTTTCAATTAATGCGAGAGGACAAAAACATTGTTCGCAGTCCGAAGAGTTTTAACTCTCAAGTTGGAGTTCCTTTATCTGTATGGCAAATAAATGAAGGCAATGATTTAGGAATTTTCGAAGCCGGTATTTCTAAACCTAACGAAATGAAATTGCTTTCAACCATTATTCAACCAACTATAGGACTTATTACTAATATAGGACAAGCACACGATGAGAACTTTGAAAATCAAAAGCAGAAAGCAGATGAGAAACTAAAACTATTTTTGAATTCGGAAGTGATAATTTATTGCAAAGATTATTTATTACTCCAAGAGGAAATCACAAATAATAAAACTCTTAATGAAGTTAAAACATTTACGTGGTCTAAGAAGTTAAGAGCAGATTTATTAATTGGGCGTATTACTAAAAGAGATGCCGATTCGGAGATACAAGCGGTTTATAAAAATCATTTTATCACTATTACCATTCCTTTTATTGATGAGGCAAGTATTGAAAACACTATTCATTGTTGGGCACTCTTACTTTATCTTGGTTATGAAAACGACGTAATTGCTGAACGAATGCGTTTCCTTAGTCCAGTGGCAATGCGATTAGAATTGAAAGAAGGAATAAACAATTGCTCCATTATTAACGATAGTTATAATTCCGATTTAGGTTCATTAGCTATTGCTTTGGATTTTTTAAATCAGCAAAAACAACATCCAAAGAAAACACTTATCCTCTCTGATATACTTCAAAGCGGACAAAGCGATGAACAGCTTTATAAAGAAGTAGCAGAGTTAATTCATAAAAAAGGTGTTACTCGTTTAATAGGGATTGGAGAAGCTGTATCTGGTCAACAAGGTCAATTTGATTGTGAGAAAAGTTTTTATAAATCTACTGCTGATTTTATTTCGCAATACAATAATTCTTTTTTCAGAGATGAAACAATACTATTAAAAGGTGCTCGTGTGTTTGGTTTTGAAGCTATCAGTAAGATAATTCAACAGAAAGCGCACGAAACAGTTTTGGAAATAAACCTTAATTCCATTGTTCATAATCTTAATTATTTTCGTTCAAAGATAAAAGCAGAAACAAAAATAATGGCAATGGTAAAAGCTTTTTCTTATGGTAGCGGAAGCTTCGAAATAGCTAATATACTTCAGTTTCATCGAGTAGATTATTTAGCAGTTGCTTATGCTGATGAAGGAATTGAACTTCGCAAGGCAGGGATAACTATGCCTATAATGGTAATGAATCCTGAAGAACAAGGGTATGATGCGATGATTCAATATAATTTAGAACCCGAAATATATAGCTTCCGCGTTCTTGGTTTGTTTGAAGAATCATTAAAACGAAGCGAACATAATCACCAACCTATACCTATTCATATTAAATTAGATACCGGTATGCACCGCCTTGGCTTTGATGAGCAGGATGTAAACGAATTAATTGTTCGTATTAAAAATAATAAACATCTAACTATTAAATCTATCTTTTCTCATCTTGCAGCAAGCGATGAAGCAGAGCACGATGGCTTTACCTGGACACAAATAAAAAGGTTTAATACAATGAGCTCTACTATAAAATCACATTTTACGTACCCTATTATAAAACATATTTTAAACTCTGCCGGTATCAGTCGTTTTCCTGATGCACAGTTCGAAATGGTACGTTTGGGTATTGGTTTATATGGCATTGGTGCTGATGCTACTGAACAAAAACAATTGCAAAACGTGAGTACATTAAAAACATCTATCTCACAAATAAGAAATATAACTGCTGGTGAAACCATTGGTTACAGCAGGAAAGGAGTTGCAATTAAAGATATGCAAATTGCAGTTGTGCCAATAGGTTATGCAGATGGATTAAGCAGAAAGTTAAGTAACGGTAAAGGTAAAATGATTATAAAAGGACAACCTGCACCTATTATTGGCAACGTTTGTATGGATATGTGTATGATTGATATTACAAATATTAAAGCAAATGAAAGTGATGAAGTAATTGTGTTTGGTGATTCTTATTCTATTACAGAAGTTGCGAAAGATGTGGGCACAATACCTTATGAAATATTAACTAACGTTTCCAGAAGAGTAAAACGGGTTTATTATCAAGAGTAAAAAGTTATGAAAACAATAATTGGTTTATTAATTCTTTCTTTCTTTTATATTGGTTGTAGCCAAAAGATACGCGACAACAGAGTGGAATATAAAGTAACGCTGGTGCCTTATGCAGGGCAAACAAATTATTCTACTGCCGTTGAATATAGAGACAGTGATAACACAACAAAAAAATAACTGTTACAAAATACGAATGGGTTTATACCTTTAATGCAGCAACTGAGTTTACGACTTCTATAAAAGCAACAAATAATTCGGGTGCTTCTTCTATGATAATTTCTATTAATATTGATAATAGAGGAGCTGATACGAGACAATGCGATTCTTCTAACTGTACTATTCAATTAAGTAAAATAATACCGTGAAGTGCTTTTTTATGTACAATGTAAAAAACATAATTTCTTTTTTTCTTATCAGCATTTGTTTTGTTGGATGTTATGATAGAAACACCCACAGGGATAAAGACTTGGAGCAATCACTTATTGAAGCCAACAACTTTGATTTGAAATATTATGA
>CAILDT010000037.1 GCA_903833025.1 uncultured Bacteroidota bacterium
AAAAATTGAGTTTTAACTTTTTCTAAAAATGTTTGTGGTTTTTGAATGTGATAAACACTATTCTTTTTTGCAATATAATTTTTTACAAATAAAAAGAAGTCAGGAAAAGCGCAAAAAAACAATCCAACACTTAAAACAAAGCAACCCGATATTTCCAATAAAAGATTATTAAATTTAATTCTGTATAGCAACAATAAATAAATACCCATAAGTACAAAACCAAAATAATAATGTGTCAGCATTCCCAAAGTTGAAATTGTAATTACAAAAAATGCACTTCTTAAATCAAATTTTTGGGTATTTAGTATTTTTAGAATTATATGGCTTAATAATATCGTAAATAATGCAAATAACTGGTAATGTCTCGCTTCTAAATCTGTTTGAACTATTGCAGGACTCAAAAACCAAAAGGTACAAACAAGCAAAGACTTGAATGAATTATTAAATACATAATTTGAAAATTTATATAATGTAAATAAAGTAAGTAGTGTAGTAATTAAATTTAATATTAAGCCAGTATAAACGTGAAATCCGAAAAGAAGAATAAACAAATGCATCAACCAAAAAAATAATGGCGGGTGAATATCATACTGGGTTAAATCATAAGCAATTTTTTTAAAACAAAAGGGAGGGTTACTTACATAACAATTTTTCCAAACTTGTGCTTTTACATAATTATCGAGATAAGCCGAATCAGGTTTTACTAATTGTGCGTACTTAACTTGATTCCCAGTTGCACTCAAGTACGTTACACTTTCATCATTCGAAAAATTTTGTTTCAATTCAAAAATAGCATATATCCTTACAACTAACGCAAAAGCAATAAGAACAATAAAGTATATTTTTGAGTTCAATTGTTGGAAATAAAATGGTTATTTTATGATGTTGAGTTTCCTTAGATCTTCCAAAATAATTTTATTGAAAAGGTTTACTCCATTTTGATTTAAATGGTGGGAATCATAGAAGTGAGTCTGCGAATTGAAATTATTATTAAATGCATAATCCAAATATTTAACCCCATACTTTTGAGCTAATCCATTAAATATTTTTAAATAAATATCGTGTTGCTCTTTCAATTTTTCTTTCGGAAAAGGTACTGTAACCATTATAACGGGGATGTTATTTGTTTTAAAATAAGCTAATAGTTTATCTAAATATTCTTTTTGAATTTCATTAGGCAAATAACGATTTTCGTATTCTTCAAAAGGCAATGAATATTTAAGCGTGTCGTGTTTTTCACTATATCCATTACCAGTATAAAGGGAGTCCTTATATATCAGCGGACTATTCGCATTTATAAAACGCAATGCCATCATATTAATTATTTGTGGGTTCTTATAGGAGTTCGCCAATTCGAATGCCGCCTTATCAGACGAGATATTTTGTATTAAGTCGGATGATGATTCAAAACCATTATTATTAAAAGCTGCATCATAAACATCAAGGATAACTAGTTTGCAATTTTCTTTTGTAATATAATTTTTGGCGATGATGTATGAGTTTAAAGGAGTTTGAGCACTTGTACCTAAGTTGAACATATTTATTCCAGCTTTCTCAAAATTGCGAGGGTCATAACCTCTATAAGCGTGCGATGAGCCAATAACTATAATATCGTATTTTTCTTCTCTGTTAAATTCGTGAAATTTCTGATAGCTATTTCCTCCCTTTAATGAATAAACATCTGATGTACGATATATTATTGGTTTTCCATTATTCTTTAGTTTACAAACTAAAACCAACGATGGAAAATAAATAATAGAAAAAACTACCAAGAATAAAATACCAGTATTAATTAACTTCTTAAGTTCCATTTAAAATTGAAAATAAATAAATTTAGTATCCGAAAAATGCCCAAAGATTAATATAAAAGCAAGTACCCCTGCGTATAAAACAACATTAACAAATTTACTCTTTATTATTTTTTCTTGTGTTAATAATCTATTCATAAAAAAATCAGACGCGATAAATAACCCAACTATAAAAAACAAAACATAGAAACTTGTTGAGTCGCTTATTTTGAATAATGATAACCCTTTGAAGCCAATATAGTCCTGAAACGTAAATATTTTTAAAATGATGGAGAACGCTTCATCCACTGACGTTGCCCTAAAAAATATCCAAGCGAATGCAACTAAATTAAAAGTAATCACCACCTTTATCAACTTCAATAAGTATCCAGTAGTGGTCGGCTGATTTTCATATTCAAAAAATATCCAATTGAAATACTTTTTTAAAAAATGCCCGAAGATGATATACAACCCGTGCAAAAGCCCCCAAACAATAAATGTCCAATTAGCGCCGTGCCACAAACCACTAAGCAAAAAAACAATTAATAAATTATAAAACCAACGCCACCGTCCTACCTTTTTACCGCCCAAAGGAATATATACATAGTCTTTAAACCAAGTAGAAAGTGAGATGTGCCATCGTCTCCAAAATTCCTTTATGGATAATGAAAAATAAGGTGTCCTAAAATTTTCACGCAAATTAATTCCTAATACTTTTGCCGCACCAATAGCAATATCCGAATACCCTGAAAAATCACAGTAAATTTGAATAGCAAACATATACGTGGCAATCATTAATGTACATCCATCGTGATTATCAATATCGCCATACACTTGCTTTACCACTGCTGCTAACCTATCAGCAACTACAATCTTTTTAAAAAAGCCCCAAAGCATTTGTTTTAATCCTGATACTATCCTATTATAATCCACATCATAATTAAAATTAAACTGTGGTAATAAACTCTGCGGACGTTCTATCGGACCGGCAACTAGTTGTGGGAAAAACATAACATATAACGCATACTTTATAAAATTCCTTTCTGCTGGCTGATTACCCCTATATACTTCTATTGTGTAGCTCATTGCCTGAAAGGTGTGAAACGACAGCCCAATAGGCAAAGCAATTTGAAGATACAATTCCAAATGCGAACCAAACCCAAAGTACTGCATCGCCTCCTCAATATTCTTCAAAAAAAAGTTAAAGTATTTGAAAGCCGCTAAAACGCCAATATTCCCGCACACACTTATTATTAAAAAAAGTTTCCTCCGTCTTATTTCTTCTTGCCGTTCAATATAAATTCCAGCAAAGTAATCCACTACTATTGTACCGCCTAAAATAAGGATATAGTAGGGTATAAAAGCCATATAGAAAGCACAACTTGCTACTAATAAAAGTGACCATCTATATCTGTAGGGAGATAAAAAGTATAGGAGAACAACTGCAGGAAAAAAAACTAAAAAACTAAACGAGTTAAATAACATTATAGTTTTATATTTTAATTATTTCTTCACAAAATAAAGAATAATTTCGTTGCGCTTCAAAATTATTTATCCAAAACTCTCGCACACCTCTTCTAAACTCAATCTTATTTTTTACACTCTTTTTAAAATCAGAAATCAACTGGGCAATTTTTAAAACATCGACATCTTTATCTATTAAATACCCTGTGCGCTCATTTGCTATCTCTGCTATTCCTCCTACGTTTGTAGCCACTATTGGTATGCCAAAACTTATTGCTTCTTGTAATGACACGGGCAAACTTTCTGTTTCGCTTGTTGTAATAAATAAATTTACTGAGTGGGTTTTATAAAATTCATTCACTTCCTTATTCGGAACTCGTCCTCTAAAATCAAAACTAATATTTGAAGGTAACCCTTGCGCATTTTTTAGAACCTCTTCGATACAAACACCATCACCAAAATGAATCCAATTAAGTTCAAAGGTAATATTTTTCAATATCTCGACAATTAAATCAACCCTTTTTAGCGGAATTACATTTGAACACGAGACAATTGTAAACTTTCCACTTCCGTTAAAAGGATTTAACCCATAATCATTTGTTCCTAAATAATGAAGCTTTACTTTTTCGGAAAAGCATTTTTTATTCTTTATATAATTAGCACCATCAAGCGAGTTAGGATAAACTCCTGCAGTATGTTTATAAACAAAATATCGGAACGGTAAAATGTTTCCTTTGTTACGCTCATCGTAAATATCAAATCCCGAACACCTTACCACAAATTTATCAATTACTCCCTTCTGTTTTAGTATCGCTAATGCCAAAGCCCAATCATTAAGCCAGTATGAATAAAAAATAATATTCTCCTGTTTATCTCTTAACAATGCCTTTATTTTTTCGGAATCATAAATCCCACGCATTAAAATAGAATTAAAATACCTAAGATGTGTAAAAAAATAAAATGGCTTGGGGCTGTTAATTAATTCGGCAAACAAAACAGAGAACAAATAAAAAACATTCTTTCGAAAAATTTTTTTCGTATTTAAATCTGGTCGATTATTTATTGGTGGATGAACAAAATTATTATTGGTAGTAGCCCGTTTTTCATTTGTTTTAGCAACCATCGGGAAAACAACAATTGAAGCAAAATGTTTTTCGAGCACAGGTACTTCATTCTCTAAAAAGCTTTCCGCCCTTCCATATGGATATTCAGCAGTAAATAAATAAAGTATTTTTTTCATAAAACTAATCGCGCTAATCAGCTATTATGCAATATCTATAAGATATTGCGCTTAATGAGCGATGTAAATATAGGGATTTTAACTAAGAAGACAATTTCATCATTATAACTAATGATAGTTTTCCTTCTTCGCCAGTAGAACTTATTTAATAGGTTTTGATATAAAGTACCATCCTGCTTTGCCAGTGGCAATTGGTATTTCGAAGATTGACTTTCTGGAGGGATTTATTTTATTGTATGCTTCTTTGTCTGGTTCAATTTCGTCCACCAATGTGTAAGCCACCATAATTCTAATGCTATCTGCCCCAGCTGGTTTGCGTTTTGTGCCAAGATATTTTGGGTCGAAAGCAAAAAATTTACAGAACGATTTGGCGTTTTCTAAACAAACCAAATTGGGAGCATAATCGGTTACGGGTATTTTTCCTACTGTTTTGGTGTTGCTATTTAATTCCAAAAATGCTTTGTCTTCGGAGGTCAGCGTTAAAATAGAATGAAATGCTTTAAGTTTTAACGCCATCACTATTTTATAGCATAGCTCGTAGCAATCATTTATCCCTACTGTACTTGTATCATTATGAGTTACAGGGTGGCAGTATCTTTTAAATGCCACTTTCCATTCCCCCCAATGCTTGTCTAGTGCTTTCATTTGTAACTCGGTGTAGCCAAATCGTTTTACGTTTTCTGTAAAATACGCTACCAAGCCTTCGAATCGTGCATCAAAGTTGAGTAGTTCTGTTGATAATATCATCTATGTTGTTTTATAAATTTAGTAACTTAAAGCGTGAATTCAAACAAAAGTACTCGAAATGAAAAGTTTGGAATTGTAGAGCACACAAAGTGCTTTGTACTATAGCAAAAGTACTTTTTACTACAAAAGTTTGGAATTGTACAAATGAAAAAACACTTTGCACTACAAAAGTTTGGAATTGTATTGCCCACAAAATGCTTTTTACTACAAAAGTTTGGAATTGTACTAATGGAAAAACACTTTGCACTACAAAAGTTTGGAATTGTATAACACACAAAGTACTTTTGGAGTAATCAAATTCCAAACTTTTCAAAACATACATTAGCACGCTGTGTAAATAACCTTTCATCAATTGTTCGGCTTCTTAATGTTTTATAAATTTACTTCTTAACTTCTCTTCATTCGCCTTACTTGTGTTAGCATCTGTGCTCACTTCCACAAAGTACATCCCGTTTTTTAGTGCGCTTACATCTATTGTTAGTTGTGGGTTGGTAGTTATTAGCTGTTGATGAAACACACACTCGCCTAATACATTATATATATGTACTTCTTTTATATTTATGTTTTTGGTTTCAATTGTTAAGCAGGAGGTGGTTGGGTTGGGGGAGGGGGTGATTTTGAGGAATGGTTATTAAATTATGTTTTTTTTATTTCAGTTGTTTCTTTTCTTCTTCGCGTTTTGCTTTGTTTTTATAATATCCTCTGAAAAGAAAATTATGTTTAGCAGCTTCCATATTTTCATCCAATCCTTTGGTACCCTTTTTCATATTAATTATCGTTTGATTAAGATTTTCGGCAATGGTAGTATCTTGGATAAGCCGCCCTAATGTACCTTTCCCACTATTTATTTTAAGAAGCATACTTGCTAATTGATAACTTATTATTTCCGCATTACCTGCCGTTACTTTTATGCTGGCTAATATCGCATCTGTTTCAATTGGCTCAATAGAAGCAAGTGATTGTCCATCTTTTACAGATAGTGCATTACTTGTGCCTTGCGAAATGTTTAATATTTTATCTCCTATAATACCTGAAGAACCAATTGCGGCTTCGCATGGATATTTCGGTGTAATTGAGCACCCCATTTCGGAGTAAATTGAGCAGTGGAAGTTAACATCTAAATTAGCTACGATAATTGGTTGCAAAATTAGTTTAATTATTAATAGTTTCTGTA